>NZ_JBCNZM010000059.1:0-27234 GCF_040227615.1 Bacteroides sp. RTP31139st1_H2_RTP31139_211217
CAAGCGGCCGTTGTTATAGTTGTAGAGGAAGTTGCCTTCACCTCGCACGAAGAAACGGTTCTCGCAGAAGTCCAGACCGTCCTTGACGGTGGTGTCGGTCTTGACAACGATGTCGAAGCCATAGAGCGAGCCGATGACCTTCGGCTGGCCGTGCGTGCGTTCCCTGTCCTCTATCTCGTGGAGCTTGGCGGCAATCACTTTCGGATCATCGCCTGCCACGCCGTCAATCTTCAATGGGTTGAGCCTGTTGCCCTCCTTGTCGTACTGCATACGGCTCTCGATGGCGGCCTTGTCCTTCCTGACGCGGGCGATAATGTCATCGTTGCTTGTCCGGTTCGCCAGGAAAGTTTCCAGTTTGATGCGTGATTCTCCCTTGCCACGCTGGAAGGCTTTGCGCTCGCCTTCCATGCCGGCAATCCGTTTCTCCAACCGTGCCTTGTCGAGCAGATCGGTATTTCCGGAGAGCACCGCCACGTATTCGGAGAAGGGTATGCCTCCCTTCTCGTCCATGCCTCCCTCGTCGATGGTACGGCAGCCCATGTTGTTCTGCTTGAGCTGGGTGATGAAAAGCTGCTTGTTGTAGAGCAGGTTGAACTTGTAGCTGTCAAGCGACTTCTCCACGGCGTAGATTATTACGTCCACCTTGTTGTCCGCATAGAGTTTGGCCACCTCGTTTCCCTTGCGGATGCCCCGGCCGTCCCGCTGCTGCAAGTCCGAAGGCCGATCGGGTAGGTCAAGGGCATTACTGCCCTCTTCCCCCCTCAGAACCGTACGTGAGGGTTTCCCCTCATACGGCTCAAGCTTTTCAAAGTCTCTGTTCGTGTGCAGAGACCGGCTCATCCTACTTCTTGTTTCCATTGTTTTTACGGGATAATTTGAAACATTCATCATGAACCAACAGATTGCATTTCCGTCCGTCTTGTACGGTCGGCATTACATTCCATGCCTTATGCGTGTCAATCGGTTCACCACATATCGGACATTTCCGACCTTGCTTTTCCCATAGGTAAAGCAGGGATTTACGTCCTTTCAGCGTCACAAGCATCTTTGACTTCATTCTTTTATTGAAGTACAGGCGGCAGTCTGCGTCAAACGGATTCATGTCCCCCTTTATCTGCGTATATTGCAGAAAAGGAAACGAAGATGCCAGTTTCAACAAGGTAAGTTGGTCTTCTTTGCCGTTTGATTTCTTGAACTTAGCCGCAAAAGTCCAGCTGTTCCCTCGGATATTGTGCCAATAGCGGTCTTTTATCCACTGTTTCCCTTTCTTGGAATGACGGCGTTTAGCCCATTGCCACAAGGCGAGAAATATCTGATGGTCGATTCTGTGAAAAGAATCACGTGTCGCCCCATGCTGATAATATGCTCCCCATCCTCGAATTTTAGCATTCAACATCCTGATTAATGATTCCTGCTTGCAACCCTTATGACCTTTTGTCACCTTACGGATATTCTCCATAAAGCGTTTTTCGGCTTTCTTGGTCGGCTTGGTCAATATTTCATTGCCGAATTTGCGGATGTTGAAACCGAGAAAATCGAAACCGTCACGGATATTGGTTATCACCGTCTTTTCTTCTGATAAGGTCAGACCTCTTTCAGACATAAAGTCGGCTACCAATGGCTTGATTTCCTTTTCAAGTGTTTCACGGTTCTCGCAGGTAATTATAAAGTCATCAGCGTAACGGACAAGATTCACCATTGGCGAATATAACTTACCTTTGATTCTAACTCGTTTATATTTCTCTGCAAGGACTTTCTGCAATCCGTCCAATGTCATATTGGCAAGCGTGGGAGAGATAATGCCACCTTGTGGCGTTCCCTCCTCTGTCGGGAACATCTGTTTGTTGAAGATATAGCCGCATTTCAACCATTTTCGGAGTATTGCCTTGTCCATAGGGATGTTGGCAAGCAGCCATTCATGGCTGATATGGTCGAAGCACCCCTTTATGTCACCCTCCAGAATCCATTCGGGAGAATAGCCTTTTCGGAGAATGTTATGGCATTGCATTACCGCGTCCATACAGCGGCGTTCCTTGCGGAAACCGTATGAACGTGAGTCGGCTGTTGTTTCCGACACTGGTTCTAATGCCATAAGGTAGAGTGCTTGCATGGCTCTGTCTTTCATTGTCGGTATTCCCAACGGTCGCAGTTTGCCATTACTCTTTTTGATGTGGACTCTTCTCAATGGCTTCGGCTGGTAGCCTCTGCGTTTGAGTTCGCTTATCGCTTGTGTTTTTGCTTCGGGTTTCTCCCATGTTTCCATGTCCACTCCGGGGGTGTTGCCACCTCCGTTAGAAGTAACTCTCTTTACGGCTAAGGCTTTTGCGTAAAAAGAGTGGGTCAGCGTCCACTGCAAGGCTTTCACCTTGTTGTATCTGCCTTCCTTCTGAGCCTTTACAATTCGTGCTTGTAGCTTTCTGACAGCCAACTCCGCTTTAGTCCAGTCTATTCTGTCCCAAAGTGTTTGCTGATTGTCAGCAGGCGCACACGATGTCTTGTTTTCGTTCATTTGCTTTCCTCCTTTTGAAAGTTCTAAAAGTTAATTGTAAAGAATCACCATTTGACAACATTCGGTTTGATTGCCTACCTAATGTCGTCACAGAAGTCTGCCCACTTTCGTGTCGGATGATGTCGCCCACATCAGCCCGTGATGTCGGTTCAATCCGTATCCGCTCCATTACAGAACGGCATTCGCTTTTTCTGTTATCTTATACCTGCACACCATTCGGCTTTCATTGCTGTCAGCTTACCTGTCATTTTTACATGACAGGAGATATACAGGCTTACCATGTTCCACATAGATAACTAACGGATAGGTTAGGTTCTGTCTCATCCTCCGGCGGTGCTTATATCCGTGTAATCCTACCATGGAGAGGATTAACCGACCGCTTCCCTTTTGGGTAGAGTGTGCCAGTATCTTACACTCTTTCGTGACATTACGAAGTTTACTAACAGTTCGCTTGCGCTAACCATACTATCCAGCCTCGCCACTCTACGGTATGATACTAACCGTACTTGACTTCCCCTCACGGTTCTGTCTTGTCTTGCGAAAGTGTACTTCGTCCCGACCGCTTAATACAACATTAAGGTGCATCGGTCGGTAGGCTACCGCTGACGGAACAGCGGGTTAAAGCTGATACCCGTAAGTATCATTCCAACAATTATCTATGCGACTTCATGTCGCACCCACGGTGCGTCGAGGTGATGGATGGCGACACACCGCTTCTGGGCGTTGACTCCCGTGCCCAGCATTTCAGTAGAGCCGAAGAGAACACGTATCTTTCCCTCGTTCATCGCCTCGATCATCGCCTTGCGTTTCTTCTCGGTCTTGGCTTCCTGAATGAAACGTATCTGGTCTTCGGGGATGCCGTGATCCTCCACCAACTTGCGCTTGATCTCGCTGTACGGATTCCACTGGTCGGGCTTGTAAGTTCCCAAGTCCGAAAAGACGAACTGCGTCCCTTTGTGCCCGGCGTATTTATTGTAATACTTCGCAATCATATCGGCGCAATGGGTGGCCTTGTTGTCCTTGTCGTCGCCATAGGACAGCGGATCGATGAGCCGCATGTCGAGCGACATCTTTCGGGCGTAGTCGGTGGCGATGAGCATCTTCGCCTTCTCCTCCCTCTCGTTCAGTGGCGGGCGGCCCAGTACGGTGGCATTGCCGGTCTTGGCGAACTCGATGAGCTTCTGTATGAACTCCCTCTGGTCGGGCGTCGGGGGGATGTTGTGCAGTATCTCGTTCTTCTCCGGCCGGTCGATGCCGATGTCGGCTGCGGTACGGAAGTCGGTAATTTCAGAATAGAACGAGGCAAGTTCCGGAACCTTGATAAAGTAACGGAAACGCTCTTTCTGCACCACCTCGTTGGTGACGGAGAACTCGTAATCGACGGACTTTCGGGCAAATACCGCCGCCCATGCGTCAAAGGAGTTGATCCCCTGACGCTCCAACTCCCTGGGACGCAGGTACTTGAAGAGCAGGTACAGTTCGGTCAGCGAGTTGGAAATAGTGGTTCCCGACAGGAAGGTGGCTCCCAAATCCTTGCCGGTGCGCTGCTGGATGGTACGCAGGGCGAACAGCATGTTGAGCGCACGTTGGCTGCCCTCGCTGTTTCCCAGCCCCGCCACACGGTCGTGCCGGGTGGTGAACATCAGGTTCTTGAACCGGTGCGATTCATCGACAAAGAGGTGGTCGATGCCCATGCGCTTGAAGTCCGCCACGTCGTCCTTGCGGGTCTCGATCTCGTGGAGCAGCTCTTTCAGTCTGGCCTCAAGGTTCATCTTACGCTTCTCCATGCCCTTGATCTGTGCGTTGCTTACTTCCGCACCCTGCTGGTAGAGGACTTCGAGATTCTCTTCCACGCTGTCCAGCTCCTGTTGCAGGATGTCACGCTGGATTTCGGGGGACTGTGGTATCATGCCGAACTGCTCGTGCGAGAGGATGATGGCATCCCAGTCGTTGTTCTTCATCTGATGGAAGATCTCGACACGGCGTTCCGGCGTGAAGTCCTCCTTGCCGGGATAGAGGACTTTGGCGTTGGGGTAGGCGGTGGCGAAAGTCTGTGCGATCTCGTGAATATTCGCCTTCAGGCCGGTGATAAGGGGCTTGTTCGCCAGTCCCAGACGTTTCATCTCGTAGGCGGCACAGCACATGATGAGCGTCTTGCCGCCGCCCACCTCGTGATCGGCGATCCCCCCTCCGTTCTGCTTGAGCATCCAGATGCAGTCCTTCTGGCTGGGGTACAGGTCGGGAATGCCCAAGCCCTTGAGGTCGAGGCCGGGAAAGCTCTGGTGCGATCCGTCGTACTTGGGACGGACGAAGCAATTGAACTTGCGGTTGTACATGTCCGCCATTTTCCGCTTGAACTCCGGTGACTGCTCCATGAGCCAGTCGGAGAAGCCGTTACGGATCTCGTCAATCTTGCTGTTGGCGAGCAAGGTGACTTCGGGATCACGTATCTTCATCTCGTTGCCCGCTTTGTCCAAGACGGTTTTGGTGATGTTGGGCGTGGTGTTGTGGATGGCATGGCGCATAAGGGCGATGCCGTTGAAGATGCGACTTTCCGAACGCACCGAATACTGGTTCATGATGCGTGGGGAGGTCATGTCGGCCCTGATGCTGTACTCGTCGCTGCTGGCGGTATAGCGGACGGACACATCTGTATCGAACAGCCATGAGGCATAGCGGCTGTAAACCGCCGCCGGTATCCAACGCTCGCCGAAATTAAAATCCAGATCCTCGAAAGGTATGGGCGTGGGAAGCGACTGCCGCAAGGCTTCGAGAGAAATACGGGTCTCGCCGTTGTCGGGATGCGACTGCAAATATTCTTCGATATGTTCGGCTTTGGCCATGACGTTGCCGGAAATGAAACGGTCGGCAATCTCGTAGTTCTTCGAGAGGGGATTGTAAAATATCCGCCCACGCAGTTCTTCCAACAGGGCGGACTGCGACTTGTCGGTCAGGGACTCCATGTACGACATGTTCACGTTGCCATACTTGTTGAGCGAGGCGGTGAGCGCCTCGTGCACGTCGTCGGTATGGGTGATCTCGTTGATGTTGTACGAAACGGGATGGTCGAAGATGTCGGCCTTGACCGCCCGGCCGTCGATGTAACGCTCCAGCGACAGTATCTCACGGTTGCCCGCATCCATGCGGAACAGGTCGATGTTCTTCTTGTCGTTCAGGTTGCCGAACTGACGGATGAAATCATCGTAAAGGGTGTTGAGCATGGTGCGCAACGCCGGATTTTCGGCATGGGTGGCGGCTTCGTTCTCGTACAGGTGATGGTAGGTGTCACGTATCTCGATGTATAGCGACGCACGGCGTCGCTGGCGTTCGGGCAGATCCAACGGGTTGAATACCGGTGCGGCCTCGCCGATGGCGGAAAGGTAGCCTATCTGCCCGTCGTCGTCCACAAGAGAGCCGTTACGGTGGTGCCCCTGTAGGTCGGCCGGATAAGGACGGGGCTTCATGCGCTCCTGACGTGCGGCCTCTTCCTCCTGCCGGCGGCGTTCCCGTTCCTGACGTTCCTGCTCCTGCCGCTCTTTCTCTTGGGGAGCCGGTTCGGTCGGGACGGTCTGCATGGCGGAATGTTGCTCCAACGGCGGCATATCGAAGAGGGACAATTGTCCGGAGTCCTCCTTTTTGCGCCTTGTTTTCCTTTTTCTGACCTGTGAACGCTCCTCTTGGGTGAAGCCGAAAAGGTCGTACAGGGACATGACCGGCTCCGGCGTGGTCTTTGCGGCGGTTGGCCGGGCTTCCGCTGACGGTTGCTCCGGCGTGAGAGTCCCACGCTCCACCTGTACCGTCTGTCGATCCACTGAAGTGGAATGTCCGTTCATGTTACCGGACCGGTTGATTTCCCGCACCTGTGCGATGCGTTGCGACATGGTTTCTGCCGGACGGCTCACCAGATTGCGGAACTCCTGCACGGGTGAATGGCGGAGATACAGGTCCAGGTCGAGCTGTTCCGAGAGGTTGCGGTCAAGGAAATACTTCATGTCGGCGGCGATGGCTTCCATACCCCCGTCATGCAGGTAGATGCGTGCCGGCTTTCCGTAGGGATCGGTACCGACATGGGCACGTGTATGCACAATGGCGGCGGTATGCTCGAAATACTCGTTCTGTGTTGTCCCGTCGGCCTGCGTGCCGACTTCGACGAAAGACCGTTCGAGCGGGGTGTATTCCCTTTGGGAAAGTGTGTCCTTCTGCAAGATGACCAGGTCGCTGCCCACCTCCGTACCGGCATAATCTGTAAAGAGGTTGTTGGGCAGGCGGACAGCCGATAACAGCCGGGATTGGTTCATCAGGTATTGCCTTACGGGATAGGCCATAGCGGAGTTCATCACCCCCTGCGAGGTGATGAAGGCAAGGATGCCTCCCTCACGGACGGCATCCAGCCCTTTGGCGAAGAAATAGTTGTGCAGGCTGTTCAGCGCAAAACGCCTGGCCGTGCCGTTGTCGAAGGACGGGTCGAAAACACGTATGTCGCCGAAGGGGATGTTGCTGCTCACCACGTCGAAATAGCCGTTGCGATGCGGGGGCAGTTCCTCGAAGCCCTTGATATTGACCTGTGCTTCGGGATGGAGCCGGGCGAGGATGCGGCCGGTAAGCAAATCCTTTTCATAGGCGACAATTTCGGGGCCGTTGCCGGCTGCGGAGTGGAATTGCGGTTGGAAGGCTGAAACAAAATTGCCGGTTCCCGATGAAGGATCGAGGAAACGGCCGGGCGACACTCCGTGTTCGCCCAAAGAAGAGGCAATGGCATTGACAATCGCCGGCGGTGTGTAGAAAGCGGTGAAGGTGGATGCCTTCACGCTTTCCACCAGTCGCTTGTATTCACGTTCGTCAGCGGCTCCGTCATGCAGGACGTTGTGAAGTTCCGTAACCAGGGGGAACAGTTCACGGTCGGCCTGTGTCCAGCGGAGTATGTCGGTGAGTTTCCCGAAAGGGGAAAGAACCGCCTTGATACCTCCGAACCCGGAGTAGGCGGCGAGTGTGCCCGCTTCCTCCGGTGTGGCGGTGCGTTGTTCCTTCTCCAAACGGAACATCAGCCGGATTGCCTCTATATTGTCCCTGAGATGTGCCTTTTTATTATAAGCCATTCTCTTCCAGCCAGATTACAACCGTACCTGTCAGCTCGTCATAGAGCTGCTCGAACTCCGGGCTGAACATGAAATCATCCGAGAGCGTATAGCCGGAGAAGGCCTTCCGGCATTCGGGAAGCAACTGCAAGGCCACGCTGCGTGCGCTGCCTTCGGGGACTTCGGCGGCGAACTCGTTCCAGAGGACGGTGACCAGCGTGTCCAAAGGTGAGAAATGCAACCCCTGAAAAAGCAGGGCGTTCGCCTGTTGCGCCGCATCGTCGTAGGTCAGGCCGGAACGGATGGCTGCGCTGAAGGCTTCGGCGGCCTGATCGCTGCGGATGGTGACGAAAGACCCGTCATCCGCCAAGTCCGGATGCGACTCACGCAGGAAGGACAACAGGGTAAGACGGTAGTAAGATAATTCATCCGGTTCTTCCGCTACGGATACCGGCACATTGGATTTATTCTGATTCATATAATTATCGGATTATTAAGTGATACAATTCGGACGGGTTATTTCTTCCTGCCGCTTTTCTTTTCCTGCGGTTTCCTGTCCGGGAAGGAGTAACTTATGGTAAAGTCAGGATTAAGCACCAGTGCGGCATCGAAGCTCTTGCCCTCACGGCTCTTGAAGCCTTTGACAAGAGGAGTGCGGCCTTTGGTCGCCAGCTCGATGATCTGTCCGTCGGTCAGTATCTTACCTCCCTTGTTACGGAACAGGGTGAAGCTGCAATCGACATCGGCGCATTTGGCAACCTTGTCGAAGAACAGGATGCGGCTCTTCCTGCACTTGGGACAAGTGCATTGCTCTCCTGAAGGAGCGACATCAAGGGTGGCGGCCAGCAGTTCGGTAACGATCTGTGCGGTATAGACCTCTATGTTCCGGCGGAAAGAGAAGGCATCGGCCTCTCCGGTTTCTATTTTGGCGAGGGTGTTCTCCCACGCCGCTGTCATTTCGACGTCGGCAATCTTTTTGTCCTTTACCGTATCGTAAACCGCCAGTCCTTTTTCGGTAGGCACAAGGTTCTTCTTGTCCCGGCGTATATAGTCACGGGCAAACAATGTTTCGATGACAGCTGCACGAGTGGCCGGAGTGCCGATACCGATCTCACGGATTCCGGCACGCAGTTGTTCGTCGCTGATCTCTTTGCCGCAATGCTCCATGGCGGAGAGCAGTGAACTCTCGGTATGCAGTGGTTTGGGCTTGGTCTGTTTCTCCACTGTTTCGGAGGCGAGCAGTGGCAGGGTTTCACCCGTTTGCAGTCCCGGCAACGTGGTTTCCTCCGCCTCCTCTTCCGGCTCGCCACACACGGCACGCCAACCGGCGGACTTGATGACCGCACTCTTGAGGGTGAATATCTCACCGCCTGCGGACAAGGCAACTTCGGTCATTTCCTTGACGCAACATGGCAAGAAGGCTTCGAGCAGGCGTGCGGCAACCATTTCATAGATAGCCTGCTCGTCCTGCGACAGACCTTCGGGCAGGTTCTCGGTGATGAGAAGCGCATGGTGGTCGGTGACTTTGGCATCATCTACCGGACGGCGGTTGAGCGGTGCGTCCGGCAAGACGGATGCGGTGGCGGTGAAACGTGGATATTGCCGCAGGAGCATTATGCGCGAGGGGATCTCGTCGAAAACATCCTCGGATATATAACGGCTGCCGGTACGTGGATAGCTTAGCACTTTCTTCTCGTACAGGCTTTGCGCAAGCGTGAGCGTCTTGTCTGCGGAGAAGTCCAGTTTGCTGTTGGCCTCTTTCTGCAAGGCGGTCAGGTCATAGAGCAGCGGCGGCTCTTGAACGGCCTCCCTGCGTTCTACGGAAGTGACGGCAAGCATACCGCCGTCCTTAATCTCACGAAGCCTGGCAGTGGCCGAATCAAGATCATCGAAGCGGTTCTGTGAGAGTGCGGAAAAGTCGATGCCGTTTTTAGAGACCGAAACCTTTATCCGGAAATATGTCCGGGACTCGAACTGCCTGTTCTCCCGGTAGCGTGAGCAGATCATCGCCAATGTGGGTGTCTGCACCCGTCCCAGGGAGAACACGCCCTGTCCGGCGGCAAGGCTGAGTGCCTGAGAACTGTTGATGCCCACGAGCCAGTCCGCCTCGCTGCGGGCTTTGGCGGAGAGGTAAAGGTTGTCGTAAAGACTTCCCTCCCTAAGATTTTGCAACCCCTCACGGATGGCCTTGTCGGTGAGCGAAGAGATCCACAGACGGGCAAAGGGCTTGGTACAACCGAGATAGTTGTACACGTAACGGAAAATCAACTCACCCTCACGACCAGCGTCGGTGGCGACGATGATGGATTCGCATCTGTCGAACAGCTCCCGGATCACTCCCAATTGCCTGACGACTCCGGGATCGTCCTTGTAAGCCTTACCCTCTCGCACCTGACGGGGAACAAGCCTGAACTCTTGTGGCAATATGGGCAGGTGTTCCCGACGGAAACCGGAGAGACCGTAACTTTCGGGCATGGCAAGACCGACCAGATGCCCGAATGCCCATGCCACGGCATATCCGTCCCCCATTAGATACCCCTCTTTCCGTTGGCGTGCGCCCACTACGGACGCTATGGCCTGCGCCACGCTGGGCTTTTCTGCAATGATAACTTTCATATATAATGTATTATTTATGTGAATGGTTAAATGGATACTCCTTTCTTATCGGTTTTCTGTACCGGGCGGTTCTGGCTGACGGTGTTTTCCGGCTTCGTGCTGTCCTGACGGACGGCCGCCTGTTGCGACTGTCCCTGCTTTTTGCTCTTGTCCGGGTTCCATTTGAAGAAATCGAACTTTGCCCGCTCGTGGTTGACACGGACGAAAGCACTGAACAAGTTTCCCTCGTTGTCGGTCATGTTCTTGATATGGACTGTCTTGCCGGCGGCTAACTTCTCCCGTACCTCGGGTGTCAGCCCGACGCCTTTGAGCACCTGTGGTATGACCAGTTCACGGCTTCGCATCTGTGTCTCTGATTGCGCCTGTTTGCGATTCAGTCCCCTGAAGTCATAAGTGAAGCCGCCCTTGCAGACGTTATACTGGAGGCGTGCGTCGTAATATCCCTGTTTCTTTTCGGACCACATGTTCTCAACCAGCACGGACTCGCCCCGTGCCAGCCTTGTGGTCTGGTCGTCGGAGAGTCGTACCCGGTTCACTTCCTGCGGTATGGTGATTTCACTGACCGGAACATGGTGCAGGCGGTTGGTTTTGGGATTGAGCGAGAGCAGACACGATTCACGCACTCCTCTGGCAAGTTCCAGCTCAACGACACAACCGGCATTGTTGCTCCTGGAAAGATTCTCTTTCACTTCGGGAGAAAGCTCCGTACCCATGTACGGCCGGTCCAGTTCGGGATACCGCTTGCAGCATTCCACGTTCAGGACCGGTTTGCCGCCGGCTGATTCCACCAGACGAATGCAGGCCGGCGTTTCAAAGTCGATACCCTCGAAGGAGATCCTGATGTCGAGGACTGCGGACTCGTGGCCGTTCAGCAGGCGTTGTATGCCCGTTTCGCCCAACGATTCGGGAGTTACGCCCATGCGTGCGAGCTGCTGCCAATCCACCTCGTCCACTCCCCAACGGGTGGTCTGTTGCGGAGTGTCGCCTGTGATGCTCTGCTCCTGTGCCGGTTGCCGGATGTCAATGGCGTAACTGGAAAGAAGCTGTTCGTTCTCTTTGGGAAACTTGAATATTTCCACCAGCTCTTTGGCTGCGGATAACATTTCCACCGGCAGGTGGTAGAAGCGGAAGTCCGACGGTCGATCATACTGGCGGTTCATGTTGGAGAAAAACGTCCCGATCACGGACTCGTTGCGGTCGATGTGCAGAAAAGTCTCGGAGGGCTTTGCCTGTGCCAGCGGTTTGGTGCGGAGTGAACCGTCAGGCTCAATACCCTGAACGATGTGCGGCGTGTTACCGTCGGAGGCGTTGGTGACTACCAATGCCTCGTTCTTGAAATCTTTGAGATTGTCCATAAATCAATCGGATTAAATTGTGAAACAATAAAGTTAATTGCGGTACGAAGGTAGGCTTAAGTGGTTGTAGGACGAGAGGGAACGTGACGATCGGGTACAAGTGGCTACCGGTTGGCATGAAATGTCTCCTGTTTCCTATTCTGTGTGATTCGTTTTATACATCGCAGGCAACATCAAGACGTTGCGGAAGAATCATTCATCGGATATTTTAGATGATCCGAACGGCGGGCCGGAAAAGAACGGTCCCGTTTTTGAGTACATGACAGAGAATACGGTGGGGTAGGAGGATTATCAAGAAAAGTATCCCATGGGTATCGGCCAGCTTTTTTTGATATTGTGACTTTTCCGGGAGTCATGAAATGTTTTCCTTCGAGATAAAACTAAGAATAGTTAATAGAATAAATGCTTAAACAACAGCAAATATATCCTTGCCTTATTTATCAGGGTAGTACCATACTGTAATTTTGGGGATGGCTATTGTTGCTTTGTCTGTATTTAATTATTGACCAATGGGAGATTCTCACAGCTTTTCTGCCTTTTTATTTATACAACTTTTTATTTCAAACAGTGATTGATTTATTCAACTATTTGAATATTTGTTGTTTTAGTATCGGATTATAGAAAAAAGTAATGTTTTAGCGACCGTCCTATTTTTATCATTTTGTGTTGCATTACTATTGGAAAACTTTTTCACAGGCAAAAATACCAGCTTTTCTGAAAATATGAAATTTTGAAACGTTTTTCTTTCGGAAGCATATCAATATTGATTGATCAATCAATTGGACGTTTAGACGGCAAATAGAGTGTTTAGGAAGATATTGGCGGGTAGTGTGCCTCTGCATTCGAAATAAATTTTGTATCTGACACATGGGGAAGATTCTTCAAAGCCGAATCTCGTATTTTTCTATTTTCCTCCATAGAGCTAACTCCACATGCCAATTTGTAAGGGAAGGTTTCATCCTCCGGGGCACAAAGATCCTCTATTCGGTTTGCTCGTACTGTATTTTTGATCTTTGTGCCCCAGACAAATAGTTTATGATTTGTTGGCTGGTTTTCGGTAAATAAGAAAAAATGTTATTTTTTTTGGTGGATTATCCACTTTGTCATTTTATCACTATATATGTAGTTGACGAGATGCCGGGAATAATTTTAATGAGTATCCTGATACCATAGCGTTTGATTATAATCATTTGCTTTAACATTATGGCTTGGTTCAGATGTTGTTATTCCAGAATATGAATTTATTGGCACTGCACCACGGCTTGCTGAGTAATATTTTTCTGTGTGTGTTTTGTAAGGAACTACTTTGTTTAAAGTTTCAGAAAATTGTAACAGCAGAGTGCTGTCGTTTTTACATAATACTTTTACATAATCCCCGTAATCGTAAAAAATAACAGGACTGTATCCATCCATAGGCTGTACAAAACCTTCTTGGGTATTATCAAATATGTATTGTTGGTTTATTCGTTTCATCAGTGCCGCCAAATTATCTAATTCGCTACAGTTTGTTACGGCTAAAGTTCCATAAGGATATTGATAGGTGGAATAAAATTGATGGAAAGCATCACATGCCGCCTTATAATTTGGTTCTCTTGATAAAAGATGTTTTCCCATTGTGGAATAAGGCATGCCGAATGCCATTATTTCCGTGGGGCAAGCTATTATGTAATCTGTTATATGACGTAGCTCGTACGCAGTCTCTAAGGAGGACATATAGCAATCGTCGAATAAGATATATTCCATAGATAATCCACTATTTTTTATACTGTTGGAAAGGGTTTTTATATCTGTTTGGTATTCGGCGGATAGCCCGCCAAAGAAACGTGTTTGAGGTACATTCTTGTATTCCCAGTGATGCCTGAAATCCTGCAACATTCTTGACTTGCTGCCATTAACAAGCAGCCATCCCATACCATGGCAACCTATAATCATGGAATAGGACTTTGCCGGGGCAAATGTCTTCATATCATTGAGAATATCTGTTAATACAGGTTCTATGGTAAATTGGGGATTTTCGTATTCTTTCAAAATGGAATGGATACAATTTCCATTTTTCAGAATAATTTCAAACATTTGGGCTTTGATGGAACTTGTAGAAAGAAAAACAATCACTCTTTCATTCTTCAAGCTTGTTTCTTTTATGGCATATTCCATATCAGAAATATTGTTATAGAAATAGTCTATTAAATCCTCGGACCATGGGAAATACATAAAGGTGGTTCTTTGATTAATTTCCGGTTCAAATTCTTCTTTTTCGCAGGAGAATAAGACGAATAAAAAAGATAAGAGTGTTATTAGATTCTTGATTCCCATATAACTTTTATTTATAATTTTATACTCACTTTTATTCTGCCAAAAATCTTTTATGACTGCAAATTTAGAAATTTAAGTCGAAAACAGTAATAGCTTGTTTCAAATTGTTGCAATTCTACCTGGAAACATATTTTAATACAGTTAACATTGTTGATAAAATATCAACTTACCCAATTCGATTCATATGGTGTTTTGTTTGCTGTTTTGCTTCTTTCATGCGATTTTTGCATTTTTTTATGCAAACAGTTAATTCATATAATCATTTGTAATGTATTTATAGTTATGGCAACAGTAAAAACGGTATTAGTAAAGGGGCGGTGTAATAGTCGCGGGGCCTATCCATTGGCTGTGCAGGTCCTTCATAAACGGAAAAAGAAAGTTTTTTATACAGGATACAGCATTACCCCCTGTGAGTTTGATTCTTTTAGCGGACGAGTACTCTTTAATGGTGCATATACCATGGAAACTGTCCGACGCATGAACCGTACATGCCGGAAAATTTGTAAAATCTTGGATAAAGCCATAGGCATATTGGAAAGGGAGGGTAATGAATATACGACATGTGATATAGCCAGAGTCTATGAAACCCTGACTGGTAAAGTGGGTTTTTACAGCTATTTCCGTGAGAGAATCCGTGTGCTTTTCGACACCGGGCATGAAGGGACGGCAAAAGCGTATGAGGCGACCCTGCATTCCATGCAAAAACATTTGTGTAAGACTGATTTTCCATTTGCACATCTTTCTTCCCGCCTTGTCATTAAGTATCGTGACACTCTCCTGGAGGCCGGTGTGGGCAAGAATACGATAGGGTTTTATTTACATAATATGAAAGCGGTATACAGGCGTGGATGTCTTGAATTGAATCTGGTATTTCCTTCACCTTTTTGCAATATCAGAATCCGGTCTGAAAAGACCGTCAAACAAAGTCTTCCTATGAATCAGGTGAAGTCTCTTGCCAACCTGTCACTTTCAGTCGGAACACCGGAATGCTTGGCCAGAGATGTTTTTATGTTCAGTATCTATACTCGCGGAATGTCATTCGTAGATATTGCTTTTCTAAAAAAGAGCGATATTTTTCCCGGGGTAATCCGCTATAGAAGGCAGAAGACCGGCCAGTTGCTTGAAATAGGTATTAACCGGCAGATACAGAGTTTGCTGGAAAGGTATGGAGATACTTCGGGTGACTATCTTTTCCCTCTGGTTGATGAATCTGAAACTCCTTATTCGGGGTATAAAAAAGCTTATAACAAGATAAGGTATGCACTGAAAAAGATTTCCCAAAGAATCGATATAAATATTCCTTTGCGTCTGCATGCTGCCCGTCACTGCTGGGCAACAATGGCCCGTGAAAACGGTACCCCGCTTCATACCATCAGTGAATGTTTGGGGCATTCTTCGGAGAAAGTGACCAGAATTTATCTGAAGGAACTTGACCGGTCGGTACTGGACGAAGTGAATAATCACATAGCAGATAATATATGTTAATTTTATAGTTATGGTGTCCTATTTAATTGGGGATATGATATATTTGCAAGCATGCTCTTGTATTCTCCATGACAGAGAGTGGAAAGCCTATTAATAGGCTGTTTTTATTTGCAAAAAATAATATTATGACAACATTGAAATTTCGGTCGCAAAGTTAGACAGATGTCAATTAACTATAATTATCATAACAAGTCTTTTTTTTATCTTTTTCACTCAATTACATTCTTCCGGATAGCCTCTCTGGAGTTTTATCACTATTTTTCAGTAGTTTTCTCCATTCTCCGGGAGTATATCCGAAGTTCCTTTTACAGTATCTACAAAATTGGGCATGTGAAGAAAAATGTAATTCATCAGCTATATTCCCTATCGGTATATCCTCATCAGCTAATTTATATTTAATAATAGTGTTTATTTGTTTCTGCAACCACTCACTCGCAGGCTCTCTGAACTCTTTTAAAAATTTCCTGTTAAAAGTAGAAAGAGAACTTCCGCATAGGCGGGCAAGTTCCTTTACTGTCCTGGCATTTCTGTAATTATCAAGCACCTTCTTTTTGAATTCATGCTCATTCCCCAATATAGGACGGAAAAAGGAAACTTGTTCCGTTTTAGTATAATAAAACTGTATGTTCCAGAACAGCTCTTTCAGCTTTGTTTCATGAAAATGAACGCAATTGGCTCCATCCTTCAGATAGCCTATTAAAAGCTTGAGAAACATTTGTAATCTGGTTCTAATTTCAAGTGGATATATTGCTTTTTCACCCGGGAAACTCAGACTGTTAAGCTGTGAGAATAATATCTTTTCACAACTTTGGACGATGTTGTCAAATTGTGCAATGACAACAGTCGCTTTTCCCCGTGAGAATATCCTGCATATGCTTCCCCTGCTGAAACAAATCATATTACCGGCTAAAATCTTTGTTTTTTCTCCGTTGCAGGATACCTCCAGTTCTCCTTCCGTTACAAACCAAATACAATCAGTCTCATTGGGATCTTCATCCATTTCTATTTTACAAAATTTGTAATATGAAAATCCTTCCCGGATGCATTTTGGATAATTGTAACAGGGGGTATCCCCTTTCAAATATAATATTCGCATTGTTTCTGCCATTTAGTAAAAAATATAAGGTTATGTTATTGCTTATCTGCGTATTTATCTTTTATATATGTTCTATATCCAATCTTTTTTTCATCTTATTTCATACAAAGTCCCCTTTTTGAGCTCTATTTACGCTATTTTATTCTTTTTTCCACTCTCTGTCATGGAGAGTGGAAACTATTGCTTGGCTTTTAAGTAGATAATTTATTAGTCTTTTTTGCAGATGGATTTAAAAAGAGTTTTTGTTTTGACCCTGTTCCTCGGTATTTTCTGTCCGGCCTTTTGCTGCGGTGATACCCTGCATTGCCGGCTCTACTTTCCCGTGGGCAGTTCCACACCGGATCTTTCCTACCGGGACAACGGTGTCCGCCTGGACTCGCTTCTCTCGGGCATCCGTTCCCGGCAGGCCCATTCCGTGCTGCGCCGTATCAGTATGCGCTCGGGATCGTCGCCCGAGGGAAATTCCGCCTCAAACAGGCGCCTGTCCGATGAACGGCTCGCGTCCTTGCGGGGCCTTATCCTGGAACGCCTTCCCGTCCCCGATTCGGTATTCGCATGCACCTCTTCGGGGAATGACTGGGAGGGGCTTGCCTCACTTGTCAAGGCTTCCGACATGCCCTACCGCGAGGAGGCCCTCCGTATCCTTCGTGATACTCCCGAGTGGGTGACCCGTAACGGAGTCGTCGTCGATTCCCGCAAGCGGCAGCTAATGAATCTGCGCGGTGGCCGCGTATGGCATTATATGGCAGAACATTTCTTTCCGGAACTGCGTAATTGTTCCGTAATCGAATGCGAGTTCGAACCGGTCTCCAAAGGGATGGAAGGGGACACTGTCGTTCTGCCCCGACAGGCGGAACCAAGGGATACCGTCGTCGTCCGTGATACCATTGAAAGGACCGTCGTCATCCGCGACACGGTACAGGCAGCCGTTCCCGTTGCCGATGTTCCCAAAGCTTTCTACATGGGACTCAAGACAAACCTGCTCTACGATGCCCTTCTCGTCCCGAATATCGGCGTGGAGCTCTACCTGGGCAAGGGCTGGACGGTCGGCGGCAACTGGATGTACGCCTGGTGGAACAGCAATAAGCGCCATAATTACTGGCGCCTGTACGGCGGGGAGCTGGACGTACGCAAATACTTCGGTCGCCGCGCGGCGGAAAAACCGCTTACAGGACACCATCTGGGCTTTTACGGGCAGTTGTTCACGTACGATTTCGAGACAGGAGGAAAAGGCTACATGGGCGGCAAGCCGGGTGGTTCCCTCTGGGAAAAATGCAATTACGCCGTGGGTGTGGAGTACGGTTACTCGTTGCCCGTGGGCCGTCGCCTGAACCTGGATTTCGTCATCGGCGCGGGCTACTGGGGCGGCGAATACCATACATACGTTCCCGATGGCGGCCGGTATGTCTGGAGAGAGACCAGGCGGCGCCACTGGTTCGGGCCCACGAAAGCGGAGGTTTCGCTCGTGTGGCTTCTGGGACGTGGTAATTATAATGACAAGAAAGGAGGCGGACAATGAAAAGGATGTTGGAACGTATGAACCATGTATTGCTGGCCATCGCTGTTCTGGCGGTCTTGTCATTGACCTCCTGCGAGCACAAGGATCTGTGCCATGACAGCTTGCATGTGGTCAACGTGAAGGTTGTCTTCGACTGGCGGAAGGCTCCGGATGCCGCCCCCGCGTCCATGTCGCTCTACCTGTTCCCGACCCATGGCGGGGAGGCATTGCGTTACGAGTTCACGGACCGTAACGGCGGTATCATCCGCGTTCCTGTCGGGCATTACGATGCATTTTGCCTGAACAGCGACACGGAGAACGTCACCTATCGCAATACCGGATCGAAAACGACTTTCGAGGTCACCACCCGCACGGCCGATCTGTTATCGGGCCTTTCCGCACTGGGTGTGCGGTCCGCCGGTGTACCCCGTGCCAGAGGTACGGAGGATGAGCGTATCGTGCTGC
This sequence comes from Bacteroides sp. RTP31139st1_H2_RTP31139_211217, assembly GCF_040227615.1. NCBI lineage: Bacteria > Pseudomonadati > Bacteroidota > Bacteroidia > Bacteroidales > Bacteroidaceae > Bacteroides > Bacteroides sp. RTP31139st1_H2_RTP31139_211217. Next base: position 18,413 of record NZ_JBCNZM010000059.1, read on the forward strand.
CTCCCGACATGCTGTGGAGTGACCATGCGGAGGGTATCGGATTGAATCAGGAAACAGCCGCGCCGACGATCACGCTTTACCCGGCAGTGTCAGTCTGCCGCTACACGGTCGAGATCCGTAATGCCAAAAACCTGAAATACGTCTCCGGGGTCGGCAGCTCGATCTCGGGCCTGGCGGGAGGTCTGTTGCCCGGTGCGGGAGCCGATGCCCTTACGGGAGAGCGTGTGACAATCCCCTTCGATGCCGTTACCGGCAAGGATAAGGACGGGGAGAAAACCGTCATCACGGGCGGTCTGCTCACCTTCGGCCATAAGACGGGAAACAACCATACGCTGACTGTCTATGCCGTTCTGGCCGATGGAAGCAAGTGGTATTACACCTATGACGTGACGGATCAAATCCACTCGGCTCCGGACCCGCGCAACGTGCATATCGTCCTGGACGGGCTTCCCCTGCCCAAACCGATCGTCAACGGCGGCGGTTTCCAACCCGAGGTCGAGGACTGGCAGACCGTGCCGATAGATATAGAGATGTAGTCTTTCCCTTCGTCCTTCAAGCAAAGACGAGAGAATATATAGTTCATTCATTTATTAATTTTTATATTTTATTTTTATGAAAAAGCAATTTTTATTCATTGCCGTGGCGGCTCTCGCCATGGCATCCTGTTCGAAAGACGAACAGACAGCTGTCAACCGTGGTGCTGCAATCGATTTCCGTGGTGCAATGGCAACCCGCGCCACAGAAACGGTAACGGCTAACCTCACTGACATTTTCGTGACGGCCCTTGACAAGAACAATGCCAATTTCTTTACTGATGAGCAGTTCACCAAAGACGTGGATAACTTTTTTAAATCCACTACCTCCTATTATTGGCCGAACGACGACAGCGAACTCAAATTCTTCGCCTACGCGCCTTCGAGCGGTGATCTGGGCGGTACCGTGACAATCACCAATGCAACCAAGACGCTCGCCGATTTTTCTCCTAAAACGACTATCGCCGACCAGAAGGACTTTGTGTCCTGCCAAGCTACCGGTAAAAAGTCGGTCAACGAGTCAGCCGGTGTTGCCTTGACTTTCAAACATCAACTTTCCCAGATCGAGATCAAGGCCAAGAACGACCAGGATGCTTACCGTTACAAGGTGGTGGCCGTGCGTATCGGACAGCCGGTATCGAAGGGGACATTCGATTTCGGTACTGAAAGCTGGAACTTGGAAACGGATAAGGTCAACTATACAGTGCCTGATTTCGGTGAAATAACGCTGAACGGAACGCCCGAATCGCTTATGGGAATGGGAGGCAGCGCCATGCTGATCCCGCAGCAGCTTACAGCATGGGATGCTGCCGGGGATAAGCCCAATGCGGGCAAGGGTGCTTACCTGGCCGTAAAACTCCAGATAACCACCAAAGCCGGTGCCCGTGTCTATCCGGCTGAAATTGTCGGTGACTACGACTGGGCTGCCGTGCCTATCAACACGAATTGGGAGGCCGGCAAGAAATACGTTTACACACTCGATTTCACAAGCGGTGCCGGCAAGGTTGATCCCGAAAAAGGAGATCCTTCTGACCCGACCGATCCGTTCAAGCCTGGCGATGACATCCTGGGAAATAACGCCATCAAGTTTACGGTTCAGGTAACAGAGTGGGTAGAAGAAACGAAGGATGTTGACATGTAAAGAATCGGACGGCCGCATGGCGGCCGGATGAAACAGGCCGGGCGGGGTTGGACCGGTATCCGATATCTTCATAGGCATCACGGTGTCTTTGCCTTGAAGATTCGTCGGGGAGCCGAAACCGGGGTGAAAGCCGGTTTCCGGCTCTGTCCCTTCCCGGTCACAAACAAGCGTGCAAGGGCCTCCCGTGCACGTGAAAAACAAGAAACGATGATATAAATGACACGAATATGGAAATGAACAAGAATTTATGCCGGAGGCTCGGAAACTTGAGCCTGCCGGTATTGCTTTCGGTCGTCCTGCTCGCCTCGTGCCGGGATGAGATTGAGACGGGCGCGTACACGGGACCCTATATCCGCTTTTCGGTATCCGAGGGGTCGGAGTGGCATAGCACGCGGGCGGCGGGCGGCCCGGCAGAAAAGGCGGTCCCACGGGATTCCGTGCAGCCCCTGCACGGCGGAGATGGCAATACTCCCCTTTACCTGCACACGCTTTACACCGACAGTATCGCTTCCCCCTCTTCGGACATTTGTCCGGACACGGCCGTCCTTACCCGTGCCACGCCCGTAAAAACGGCGACTCTCTACGAATCGATCGGAGTGTTGGCTGCTGCGTTTAATGAACCGTGGAGCGAGACCTCGTACCGGCCGGATTACATGTACGATGTCGAGGTCACGAAAGCATCGAGCTGGACCACCTCCTATCATTGGCCGACTCTCACGGGAGGCATAAGATTCTTCGCCTACGCGCCCTACCACGGGGAAGGAATCGTCCTTTCGAACAAGACGAAGGCAGGAAGCCCGACAATCACCTACACGGTCCCGGCAGACGTCGCCGACCAGAAAGACCTTCTTTTTGCAAATTCGATTTATACTACTCCGACAGGTACTCTGAAAAACGCTAATAATGCCGCGCCGCTTACTTTCAACCATGCCCTGACAGCCGTCAGGTTCGTGTGCGGGAATGACATGCAGGGAGGTACCGTAAAGAGCGTCAGTCTGAAAAATGTCTGTTCCAAGGGGATTTTGAACTATGGAACACATAGCTGGAGCGGTGTAGATACTCCCGCCGATTTCTCGCAGACATTGGATAAATCCACTACGGGAACCCCGGACGAAGCCCTTACTACCGATGCGCAGACCTTCATGATGATTCCGCAGACGCTTCCCGACGGCGCACAAATTGAAGTCGTATTCACCGACAAATCCAACGTCGATCACACGCTGACCGCTGACATCAAAGGCACAGTCTGGCCTATTGGAAAGACTGTCACTTATAAAATCTCCAGCAGCTCCATAAACTGGACATACGAGCTTAGCGTCAACATGCCAGGGGACTTCACCTATAGCGGCGGTACACAACAATACAGTGTCACAAGCTACAAGCATAACTCCAGAGGGGAAAAGCAATCCGTCCCATGGACGGCAGAGTTTTCGGAGGACGACGGAGTATCATGGAAAAATACCCCACTCGATTGGGTGACCGGTTTCACCACAGCCGGTCCCGGTGGAGAGACTCCACAATCATACAATGCAACTGTCGGCGCACAGATCGGTACGAGTAGTGACCCCCATGCGCAAAAGTTAAGGGATAACCCATCACACGGTGGTGTAATTTATCACCATAACCTCGCCAACCAGACTGATGGTGGTTCAACGGTTCAGAACACCGCCAACTGCTATGTTGTCAGTGCTCCGGGATACTACTGTTTCCCTTTAGTATATGGAAATGCCATCAAAAATGGTACGACCAACACTCCTGCATATACCTCCAATAAAACAGGAAGTGATATTCTGACACCTTTCATCAACCATACGGGTAATCCAATCACCAGCCCTTACATAAAAGAGAATGCCGGTTGTGTTCCTGCCAAGGCCGAATTGTTATGGCAGGACGCGCCGGGTTTGATTTCCAATGTACAATACAATAATTCCCAAATGCAACTATTCGTTAATCCCGAGAATTACATATCCTTCCAAGTGTATGCTCGGACTATCCGGCAGGGTAATGCCGTCATCGCCATCAAGGATGCCGGCGACAACGTCCTCTGGTCCTGGCATATCTGGGTGACCGATGAAAATATCGGCCAAACCATCGAGGTAACCAATCACCAAAGCCAAAAATATAAATTTATGCCCGTTAATCTCGGCTGGTGCGATGGTCGTACCGAAACTTATGCAGAGCGTAGTTGCAAGGTGAGATTCACTGCCGGAGACGCAAGCAAGGAAGTGATCATCAAACAAGTTTCGGCTTCAATCACAACAGGTGGCAATCATCCTTATTATGAGTGGGGTCGTAAAGATCCGTTCCCACCTTCGAACGGATTGGCCAATACCAATAAAATCTGGTACGACAAAGACGGCAATGCTCACACGGAAAGTCCTAAAACGGAGAACTTTTCTACCGGCGCCACTTGTATCATGAATTATATTCTCAAACCGGATGTGATGCAGAGTCAATATTATGGCGATAATACATATGCAAATCTATGGAGTGCCGATAACAATGTTTATACTGCCAATGACGAAAATGTCATAAAAACGATTTATGATCCCTCTCCTGTGGGCTTCAAACTTCCTCCCGGTAATGTTTTCACTGGATTCACAACAACCGGAGGCAGTACAAGTACGTCTTCTGAAATCAACGGAACGTGGAGCAGCAGTTCCTTGAAGGGATGGAATTTCTACACTGATTCTTCAAAGAGTAAAACCATCTTCTTCCCTGCGTCGGGGTATCGCTACCGTTCCAATGGCATGGTGAGCAACGTTGGCAGCTACGGCTTCTGTTGGTCGGCGGTTCCGTCCAGCCCGACCAAGGGTCGCTACCTGTACTTCTACTCGTTGCAAGTGATCCCTTTGAGCACCTCCAACTCTCGGGCTGTCGGGTTTGGGGTGCGTTCTTCCCAAGAATAGGGAGCGTAGCGACCGTATCCGTTTCATTGGATTATTTTCCCTACGGCTTTAAGGCCGTAGGGATAGTACCGGCGAAGCCGGTCGATTTTTATAGATATTAAAATTAAATAATTATGACCAGCAAGGATTTTATAGAAGCTGAAGCAGGTAATAACGGAAGTATCATTCTTTATCGTGAGGGGCTTTTCTGGAAAGCTTATGAAAAGTCTGCTTACGCTGTCTGTACGCAGATCAAGCCTTTGAAGGCTATAAAAAGAAGGTTAAAGTCACTCGGTGGCGGTGAGATAGTTTCAGTGGGATTTCCATGTAAGCATGAACAAAAGTATATAGGTTCTTTGGAGCATATGGAGACTATGCCTGACCGTCTTGTGTTGCGAACGCTAAAACCTATAGACGGACAGAGGTTTGAAGAATGGAAACAGGAACTTTCATCGGAGCATTCAGTTGTAGGGAGGAGAGATGCGTGTGTGCAGAATCTGTCACGGAGTAATATTCCGCATGGAGAGTTAATCATGCGAATCCGGATGTTCAATCTGGCGGAAAGTACTCCGATGGATTGTATGTTATTTGTAAATGAGTTGAAAAAGATGCTCTAATATACAATGAATGAGAAGTGGCAGTTTATGATAATTTGCCTGTGTATAAGGCTGCATATGATTTGTTAAGGAGTGTGTATGAGAAGACGGGAAAGATTCCCCGTGATGTGAAATATACACTGGTGGAGGTGTTGAAAAAGGATCTGACCGAGATTATGGTAATGATATACAGGGCTAATGCTACGACTGGAAAACTTCCGTATATTGAACGGGCAAGAGATCTGGTTGTAGGAGTCAAGGTCCGTTTAAGACTGTTGCAAGATATGCGGCATATCAGTGTGAAGCAGTATGCGGCGTTTGCCCAACAGGTGGAGTTGCTGTCGAAGCAATTGTCGGCTTGGCATGATTATGCACGGAGACAGGACGCAAAGAGTCAAGAAAAAATATAAACAAGAAAAGATATAAATAAAAAGGATTCCTTTGCCTACACAAAACAGGATAAGGCCAGCATTTCGTATAGCCAAGACTTGCGAGAGAGTGCCAGATAAATTCAGTAACCCACTGTCCGTGTAAAAACGGTCATGGCGGATAGATGTATCCGAAGCCATGTTGCGGGCAGTAATGGACAGTTTTATATCGGGGTTCCGAAAGGTCCTCCGATATATACAATAAGTGGTTATATTTCCCTGCGTCGGGGTATCGCAACTATTCCAATGGCGGGGCGAACAACGTTGGCAGCTACGGCTACTGTTGGTCGGCGGTTCCGAACAACCAGAACAACGGTCGCAACCTGAACTTCAACTCGTCGAACGTGAACCCGTTGAACAACAACAATCGGGCGTACGGGTTTGGGGTGCGTTCTTCCCAAGAATTTATCCTTGTACGAGGCAGGGAATCCTTTGAATGTAAATTACAGAAATGGCTGAATGTTATAAGAGACAGGATTTGCTTACGGATCTTTTTCAGGCCTATTACGAGGCGAGGAAGAAGAAAAGAAATACTGCGAGCCAGCTTGCGTTTGAGATTGATCTGGAACATAATCTTATGGAGTTGTATGAACAGATAAGGGATAGGAACTACACTCCTTCACCTGGGGTATGTTTCGTGGTTAACAGGCCAGTGAAGCGAGAAATTTTTGCCTCGGATTTCAGGGACAGGGTAGTGCATCATCTGTTGTATAATTATATTTCTCCTATGTTTGAGGGCAGAATGATTTTTGACAGTTATTCATGTCGCCGAGGAAAGGGGACAAGTCAGGGAATAGCACGCCTGGAACACCACATACGCAGTTGTACGCAAAATTATCGTTATAGTGCCTATATATTAAAACTGGACTTAAGGGGGTATTTCATGAGTATCAGGAAGGATCGTCTGTACGATCTTATCTGCAAGGGACTGGAACGATATAGAAGAAGCCGGAAACAAAAAGAATGCCCGGATATGGAACTGATAGATTTCCTGCTAAGACAGATTATATTCAGAAATCCCCAGCGGGATTGCCGGATACGGGGTAGCGCGGAAGATTGGGAAGGACTTCCACCCACGAAAAGTTTGTTCAATTCTCCGGAAGGTGTGGGACTTCCCATAGGAGATTTGACATCCCAGCTGTTCAGTAACATCTATTTGGGGGAGTTGGATGGATATGTGAAGCGTGTTTTACGCTGTAAACATTACGGGCGTTATGTGGATGATTTTTTTATTGTCCATCCAAGCAAACGCTATCTAAAGGAACTGATTCCATGGATACGGGAATTCTTGAAGGAAGAATTGGAGTTGGAGTTGCATCCGGATAAAATCGAATTGCAGCATTACAGTCGTGGTGTGGCTTTTCTGGGAGCGTATGTGAGACCGTACAGGAAATATCCGTCAAAACGTACCGCAGGATTTTTTCGGGAAGCGGTACACAGGCTGGAAAAAGAGAGTTCCAAAGGAAAACCCGCTCCGGAAAGACTGCGAAAGATGTTGGCTGTGCTAAACTCCTACCAGGGGCATTTGAAGCATTTCAGATCATACGCTCTGCTGGATAGGTTCTTGCGTAATTCACCTTTGAAAGAATATTTCTATTTTACGGGAGGTTATAGAAAAGCCGGTATTAGGAGTCGTTTTCTGATCCCTATAAAAGATACGTACGGGAGAGGAAAAGAACCCGAAACTTTTCCTGAAACCGGGGGGCGGATTATGGATAATAGCGTACATCGTGAAGATAGCGGGGGCAGGAATAGTAAATAAGCACCAGTATATGTATGAAATGTATGCCTATGAAACTGAAAGTACGAATATTTGAGGGAAAATCTCCCGAACTTTATCTGGCCGTAGGGCACTTTGTACTTAGTCCTGCATGTCTGCGGGAGAATAACAACTACCCTTATAAATCCTCCCGGATGTTTACCTGGCATGTTCTCTACCATGAAGACCAGGTAGTGGCTTTCATGCCTGTTGAGAGAAAACTCGATGGTGGTTATAAAATTGATAATTATTATGCCACTCCCGATAGGGAGAGGGGGAACCAGTTGCTGAAGCTGTTGAAAAGCGTGATCAAGGAGTCGGGCGATGAGACTTCCCCTTTGCGGGCGACCGTTCAGAAACGGGATGTCGGAATTTTCAAATACATGAATTTCATCACGATCCGGGAAACCAAGTTATATGTTATGATGGAATTGGTACGTATGGGTTCCGACAGTGGGAAACAGGATGGCTGAAAGAGAATGGGAGGAACTCGGATGAATGTATATCAGGCGTTGCGGGAGAGGATCAGAAGAATCTTCGGCGAGTATGATTATGTGTACCTTTCTTTTTCGGGGGGTAAGGACAGCGGTGTGCTGCTGAATGCCTGTGTGGAGCATATCAGGCAATATGGAGGTCGGATGGGAGTATTCCATATGGATTACGAAGTGCAGTATTCCCTGACCACGGAGTATGTGGATGAGATGCTGTCTTCGAACCGGGATATTCTGGATGTTTACCGCTGTTGCGTGCCTTTCAAGGTCGGTTCGGCTGCATCCATGTACCAGAGATTCTGGCGGCCCTGGGACCCTTGTGTCCGTTGGGTCAGGGAGATGCCTGTGGAATACCTGGGTACGGAAGCATTTGATTTTTATACTCCGCAGATGTGGGATTACGAGTTCCAGGAATGTTTTTCCTTTTGGCTCCGCAAGCAACTTGGAGTGCAAAAAGTGGCATGTCTGGTTGGAATACGTACCCAGGAAAGCTTTAACCGTTGGAGAACGATCTATCGTAGCACTCCGGGCCCTTCAGCCGACTGGATATGTCCTGTCGATGAGGGCATAGACAACGTGTATCCGTTGTATGACTGGCATACTACGGATATATGGACTGCCAATGGCCGTTTCCGTTGGAAATACAACAGGTTGTATGACCTCTATTATCAGGCGGGTGTTCCTCTGAACAGCCAGCGTGTTGCGAGCCCGTTCATTTCCCAGGCCATCCCGTCGCTGCATCTGTACAGGGTGATCGAGCCGGAGATGTGGGGCAAGATGCTGGGACGTGTGAACGGTGTTAATTTTGCCGGGGGTTACGGTAACTCTGTAGCGATGGGATGGCGGGGTGTCAGGCTGCCTGAGGGAATGACCTGGAAAAAATATCTTTTTTTCCTTCTGGACACCCTTCCTGAGGATGCCAGGAACAACTATCTGGATAAACTGGAGGTAAGCGTGCGGTTCTGGCGGGAGAAGGGCGGCTGTCT
>NZ_JBCNZM010000060.1:0-1745 GCF_040227615.1 Bacteroides sp. RTP31139st1_H2_RTP31139_211217
GCATAAACTTGTATGCGGTAACCCGAACTTTTAATCACTTTCTGCTCATCCGAACCGGCAGGAACATACTCCGAACCTATCAATGCCGCAATGCGTGCATCTTGATGGATAGTCACCTTGCCTTGTCCCGGCACATTACGTTCCAGGCTTTTCACAATATTATTCTGCGCTACAGAAATCGTTGCAAAAGCGAAACATGCAACTAAAAGTAAACCAAGCTTTTTCATGAGTCAATATCTTTATATAACGGAAAATGGAAAGCTGAAAATGGAAAACAGTTATGCAGATACGACATGCAATCCATTTTCAACTTTCAGCTTTCAACTATTTAATTAAAGGCATCGATGATACCCTTGAAGTCAGAAACCTTCAAGGCAGCACCACCAATCAGACCGCCGTCAACATCCGGGTTGGCAAACAGTTCCTTTGCATTAGAAGGCTTACAGCTGCCACCATAAAGGATAGAGCAGTTGTCAGCAATTTCCTTACCATACTTTTCAGCAATCAAGGAACGGATGAAAGCGTGGATTTCCTGTGCTTGTTCTGCAGTAGCAGTCTTACCGGTACCGATAGCCCAAACCGGCTCGTAAGCCAAAATAATCTTAGAGAAATCTTCGGCAGACAAAGAGAATACAGAAGCCAGCTGAGCGGCTACCACTTCATTCTGCTTGTTTGCTTCACGTTCTTCCAATACCTCACCGATACAGAAAATCGGAGTCAGACCGTTAGCCAAAGCCAATTTTACTTTTTCTTCCAGAATAGCAACTGTTTCACCATAGTAAGCACGACGTTCAGAGTGACCCAGAATGACATATTTTGCACCAGTAGAAGCAACCATAGCAGCTGATACTTCGCCGGTATATGCGCCTGACTCCTTGTCTGCACAGTTTTCTGCACCTACACCAATCTTGGCAGCGTCTACCAAAGGAGTAACAGATGCCAGGTGGATAAACGGAGTACAGATGATTACATCACAGTTAGGCTTTTCGTTAGCCAATGTTTCATTCAGTTCTTTTGCAAGAGCAATACCCTCTTGGAGGGTTTTGTTCATTTTCCAGTTTCCTGCAACAATGTTTTTTCTCATTTTGTTTTATTATTAAAAGGGTTAATGTATTTACTATTTGACAATTTACTATTTACTATTTGATACTATTGTTGTCTGAGGCGTTGTTTCTCCCGGCGCCTTACGACTAAAATATCGACACAAAGCACCATCATCAGAGGAAGGATGAACCACAGCAACACATAGCCTATTGTTTGTAAGTCACTTTCCTGCTTCTGCTTGCCCAATTCCAACTTGTCCAGGCTATCGGTCAGCACATATTCATCAGGCAGCCGGTTGTCACTCCACTTATTCAAAATTGTTCCGTCCTTTACCAACAGCAAACCGGGATTTGAACGGATAATGGTCTTCAGCGTAATATCATCTGTCTGGCAGAAAGGGTATTCCGCTCCAGTCTTGTCACGCCACAATTCTATCTCGTCTTCCGGAGATGAAGTCAAGGCATAAAAGCCATAACCATGCTCCACACTGTAATCGTATATTTCATTGATAAGGTCGATGTTACTGTCGTCCGCTCCTTCTATCCGATGGGCAACCAGCAGAAACGTATATCCTTTATCCGACAGTACGCTGTCCGTTATATCTTCCCATGTATCCAGACTCATCATGGAAAAATCATGAATGGGAGGTTCATAACCTTTTTCCTTCAGTATCGTACGCGATTCTACCCACGTCCATGTAC
>NZ_JBCNZM010000060.1:1755-26478 GCF_040227615.1 Bacteroides sp. RTP31139st1_H2_RTP31139_211217
TCCATGTACTGTCCGGATAGTTGTCCAATGTAAATTCCTGACGCTTTCCTCCTTTTTCCAAAATGAACCGGCTTTCAAACACGCTTGGTTTAGCACCTTCCGGAATTTCCATGCCCGCCTTGATATTCGCTCCAATTCTGTAAGGTCGGAAATCAAGTATCGGCAAATTCTCCAGGCAATAGAAGGACAACGCAAACACAAATAGAAACGTATACATGGAAATCATCCACTCCATCTTCGGAGTAATGAAACGCACCAGTAAATCCTGCCACTTGAATACAGATACTGCCGCCACCAACAATACTACGTTCTTGCCGAAAGTCTGCCAATTGGTCAATATCCACGCATCACCGAAGCATCCGCAGTCGGATACCGGATTCGCCAAAGCCAGATAAAGTGTTAGCGGAGTCATTACAACCATCAGCAATAATGCCAATACAGATGCCACCTTCCGGCGTATACCCAAAAACAAGAAAACACCTACACTGAACTCTATGGCAGACAACGCTATCCCTACCAGCAAGGGCGCATAAGAAGGAAACCAGGAAATCATGCCGAAAGCCGTCAGGTAATCTTGAATTTTATAGAAGAAACCCAACGGATCAACAGCTTTCACAAATCCGGAAAATATGAACAAAGCCCCCAGCAGAAAACGGCAGAGGTTCACCCAAACTTTCCCGACAATATGTTTCTTGTCAATCTCCAAATTCAATCTTAATTAAGCCGAATACGGAATAGTTAATCATATCCATATAATTGGCATCAATACCTTCCGAAACCAAAGTCTCCCCGGACAAGCTTTCAATCTGCTTTGTCCGGTAAATCTTCATCAATATCAAATCCGTATACGAACTGATACGCATACTACGCCAAGCCTCATCATAGTCATGATTTTTGGCAAGCATCAGCTCCAAAGAGGTTTTGGCATATTTGTCATACAGCACCAATGCCTCTTCATTGGTCATATCGGCAGCTTCGGCATAACCAAGTTCCAACTGTATCAGCCCTACAATTCCATAGTTGACAATAGCTATGAATTCAGAACGGATGCCTTCGTCTACCAAAGTCACCCCTTTCGTTTCAATACTTCTGATACGGTTGGCTTTGATGAATATCTGATCTGTTACGGAAGACGGACGAAGAATGCGCCACGCCGGACCGTAATCATGAAGTTTTTTAGAGAACAAGTCACGGCAAACCGCAATGACATGTTCAAATTGTTGCTTGGTATCTTTCATTTCCTTTTTTCACAGTGCGCTGCAAAGATAGGAATAATTAAAGAAAAAGAAAAAGAGGGCACTCTAAAATCTATTAAAGTACCCTCCTCTATAGAGATTGTTTACGTTTTTATGAGCAGCGCAATACTTGTCCCGGCCTCAGGATTGTTTTACGCGTAATTCTGTTCAGTTTGCAAAGCTTGTCAATGGAGGTTCCCTGACGTGCTGCAATCCGTCCCAATGTGTCTCCCTTCTTTACCTTATAGAACAGACCTTCACCCGATGCCATGCTACGCGCCGTACCGGAAGAGCCTTTTGTTTTATGGAAAGTATAGGAATCAGCTACGATATCCTGCTTTTCAAAATCAAACATAAGCGCAGGATTGATGGGAATACCCAAGAAACGGGTTTCAAAGTGAAGGTGTGAACCGGTAGAACGTCCGGTATTTCCTCCCAATGCAATCGGTTCGCCGGCTTTTACCAACTGGTTTGTATCAACTAATTGTTTAGACAAGTGTCCGTAAACGGTTTCCAAACCATTGTCGTGACGAATAACGACGTATTTGCCGTATCCACGACGACCTTGATTCTTGACAACGCGTACTTTTCCATCAAAAGCCGCACGGATTGTATCGCCTACATACACCTTGATATCCAAACCATAATGAGCTCTTCTTCTCCGGGGACGGTAACCGAATACATCCGTGATACGGGTATTGGGAGTAGGCATACAGAAACCGGTCAAATCAAATGTATAGCTCTCAGGCACAATCGCATTGCCATAGGCTTGTACGAATTCGTTGTTCCAGTTGGGATACAAATCCAAACCCGGATACAATGATTGTTCCGCACGTATCTGTTTTTGCAAAGCCAGTGAATCTACACTCTTAAGTTTTCTGTCGACAGGGGCTTGGCGGGCAATCAAGTCCTGCGAGAAAGAATTCAAGCTAACCATTGCCGTCGCAGCCAATAAAGCAGTTTTTATCCAATTAAAATTCATCCGTTTCGTCATTCATTTTGATATCCGTTGCAAGCATCTCGGCAAATCAAACACCACTTGTTCTACGCGAATATCCAGATTGATTTTCAAAAATTCTCCCAAAGGTAACATTTCTCTCTGAAAAACGACATCAGTCATTAACTATTTTTTCGAAGAGGAGGAAACTGTAAAGCTCGCAAAGATGTCTTAATCCCCTATAGATAGGAGATTTACAAGCAAACATGTTTTACAACATAAAATGCAATAAAAGTGCATGTTTAACCGTTTTTTCAGCTAATGGCAGCCCAATTAACGTTCGTTTTTCTCAACGCTTTCAGTTGTCGCCACAAGACCTCGTTCTCAGGCAACATGCCATGTGGATCTGCATCCACCACCGTTTGCGCTACTTCACGAACATATTGCAGCAGTTGTCCGTCACGGGCTATATCGGCAATCTTCAGATCGAAAGCAATGCCGCTCTGCTGTGTCCCTTCCAAATCTCCAGGACCACGTAGTTTCAAGTCTGCTTCCGCTATTTCAAAGCCGTCATTAGTCCGCACCATTATCTCCAAACGCTTCCTTGTATCCTCCGCCAACTTGTAGCCGGTAACCAGGATACAATAGGACTGGTCAGCTCCACGTCCTACACGTCCCCGAAGCTGATGAAGCTGGGACAGCCCGAAACGCTCGGCGTTCTCAATCACCATCACCGAAGCATTGGGCACATTTACACCTACCTCAATCACGGTGGTAGCCACCATTATCTGTGCCTCGCCGGATACGAACAATTGCATCTGAGCATCCTTTTCAGCAGGTTTCATCTTTCCATGTACCTTGCAAACCCTACACTCGGGAAACTCTTCACAAACATGCAGATACCCTTCTTCAAGGTTCTTTAAGTCAATCTTTTCGCTTTCCTTAATCAGCGGGTAGACAATATAGACCTGCCGGCCTTCGGCAATCTGCTTGTGCATGGACTGATACAAGCTTATCCGACGGCTATCAAACTGATGAAGAGTGACAATCGGTTTACGTCCGGGAGGCAATTCATCGATGACAGACACATCCAAATCGCCATAAAGCGTCATTGCCAATGTACGGGGAATCGGGGTTGCCGTCATCACCAATACATGGGGAGGCTGCACATTCTTTGTCCACAACCGTGCCCGTTGGGCCACACCGAAACGATGCTGCTCGTCAATCACAACCAAACCGAGCGAAGCAAAATTCACCGTATCTTCAATGACGGCATGGGTACCTATCAGTATATGTATGTCTCCCGTCAACAAACCGACAAGGATAGCTTCGCGCCGCTTGCCCTTAACAGAACCGGTCAACAGTTCCACACGTACCTCCATTCCATACAGCAGCTCACGGATGGTTTCATAGTGCTGGTTTGCCAAAATCTCGGTAGGTGCCATCATGCATGCCTGAAAACCATTATCGAGCGCCATCAACATACTCATCAGTGCGACAAGCGTCTTTCCACTTCCCACATCCCCTTGCAGCAAGCGGTTCATCTGCTTTCCTGAGCCTACATCCTTACGGATTTCCTTCAATACCCGCTTCTGTGCATTGGTCAGTTCAAAAGGAAGATTACGGGAGTAGAAGGTATTGAACACTTCGCCCACCCTTTCAAAAATATAACCGCGATATTTCCGCTGACGGTCTTTTGCATACCTCAGGATATTCAACTGTACGTAAAAGAGCTCCTCAAACTTCAGGCGATACTGTGCCTTACGCAATAAATCCGGATTAGCGGGAAAGTGTATATTGACCAAAGCTTCCGTCAACGGCATCAGATGATGCTCGGCAAGTATAGCGGGAGAAAGGGTCTCGGGCAACGGCTCACGCAACTGCTGCACCACCGTATTCATCATCTTCTCGATGGCATGCGAATTGAGAGAACTCCGTTTCATCTTTTCAGTCGTATTATAATAAGGTTGTAACCCCATGGACGACAATTTCAAATCCGAAGCAGAGTCTATATCCGGATGAGCCATATTTATTCTACCATTGAAGAAGGTCGGTTTTCCGAACACAATATATTCCTGATGCACTTTATACTTCCCTACCAAATATTTGATGCCCTGGAACCAAACCAGGTCCACCACCCCCGTACCGTCCGAGAAATGAGCAATCAACCTGCGCTGGCGCCCTTCTCCAGCCGTCTCAAAACTTAGTATTTCACCTTTCAGCTGAATATAGGGCATCGTCCCATCGATCTCCTGAATATAATAAATCCGACTGCGGTCTACATATTTATATGGAAAGTAATATAGCAAATCGTGCAAGGAGTAAATGCCCAATTCCTTATTGAGCACCGAAGCACGCTGCGGCCCGACGCCCGACAAATATTTTATGTCACGCGTGGCTAAATCGAACATGAACCTATCAGAGCTGTGGCTATTTTTAAATCAAAAGGAGTGGTTATTTTAATGTTTTCCCGATTTCCCGGCGTCAAAAAGACAGATACACCCAATGCCTCCACCACAGAAGCATCATCGGTAAAATGGGGTGTATAGGGCTGCTCGTATGCCGCTTTCAGCAGTTCCGCATCAAAAACCTGGGGAGTCTGCACCAATCTATAATCATCCCTGCCGACAGTCACACTGCTTTCCCCTTCCATACGGCGAACGGTCTCCACCACACCGATTACCGGAATTACGGCCTTTTTCTCGGCTGCCAAGTCATAACAGCGTGCAATCACTTCCCGGGCCACGAACGGACGCACCCCATCGTGCACACCGACCAAAGCAGGTGTCTTGACCAAAGCCAAACCGTTCTTTACGGAGTGGAACCGCGTCTCCCCTCCATCTGCAATGGCATGCGGCAATGAAAAACAGTACTCCCTGCACAGCTGCCTCCAGTAATCCTGCTGGCTGTGGGGAAGCACCAATATTATCCGTATCTCAGCATTGTAGTCATAAAACGCCTCCAGAGTGCGCATCAAAACAGGTTTCCCCCCTATCGGGAGAAACTGTTTGGGGAGTTCGGTCCCCATGCGCAAGCCCTTGCCACCGGCAACAATCAGAGCATACTGAACCATTTATGATTTATGATTTATGATTTATGATTTATGATTTTAAATCATAAATCCGTTACGCACATAGCTTCTTTCAGTTCCTGCACCTTCTCTTTGCCTTGCAACAGCTCCACTACGGCCAATGCAAACTCCATGGCAGCGCCCGGTCCTTTACCAGTGATGATATTGCCGTCTCTTTCTACCGGAGCACCCGTACATTCGGCACCTTCCAAATACTGTTCAAAGCCGGGATAGCAAGTAGCCTTCTTGCCTTTCAGCAATCCCAGCTTACCCAATACCATAGGAGCCGCACAAATAGCAGCAATCGGTTTCTGCTCTTGGGCAAAACGCAGTACCAGATTACGCAGTTCTCCACACTTCTCCAAAGTGGACGCACCCGGCATACCGCCAGGCAATAATACAAGCTCTGCATCAAAGAAGTCGCAGTTCACTACATTCTTATCGCACAAGACCGGAACATCGTGTGCTCCCGTCACTATTTCATCAGGGGTTACCGTCACCATTTCTACGTTCAGTCCGGCGCGTCTCATCACATCCACAGAAGTAAAAGCTTCTATTTCTTCAAATCCGTCGGCAAAAAAAACATAAACTGTACCCATAATTGTTCCTCCTCTTATTTTAGATTAAAATAATACGTTATTGTTCCCGTCTGATTGTTCAAGCCGCTTACCGCATTGAAACGGGCTTTCTTGGCAGCATCCTCTGCCGCTTTCCGCAATGCGGGATTGACGGTATTGGTCTGGCGGTTGATGCTGGTTGCTATCACATGTCCGGCAGGGTTCACTGTGATGGTCACCACAACCCTACCTTCATCCTGCACATTATATACCGGCCGCGGCAATCCGCCCTCACCAAGAGAACGTCCGCCCAAATTAAACGAGCCGTAGCCTCCCGTACCCGAAGTGGCTCCGGACGGAGCATTTCCCGTAGGACTTCCTTGAATACCTTCGCCTTCCGTATCGCCTTTACTACCCATTTGGGCACCTTTGCCAAAAGCGCCAGCTACCCGTTTACGGGCAGCTTCCTCGGCTTCCTTACGTTCCCGTTCGGCTTTTGCCGCTGCCAGTTTGCGGGCCTCTTCCGCTTTTTCGGCTTCCGTCTTTTCCGGTTTCTTCACCTCCTCCTTTTTCTTGGGTTCGGCTTTGGGCTTTATGGCAACGGTTTCTTCAGTTTCCTGCGTAATGATGTCCTGCTCCACCGTTTCCTGCACCTGAGGAGCGGTTTCCTCCGGCATGACATCCACCTTTACTAAAGAAGGGTCGGCAGCGCCCAGTGCATCGGGCACCTCTCCCAGCATAACGGGTACACCGCCTTCTTCCGAGGGTTCCGGCAGTGTGAATCCTACCAGTATCAGAAGGGCAATAATGGCAACATGCACCACAAGTGCACCTGCCATACCTATATATTTTCCTTTCTTCTTCTGATTCACCATTGCATTTACAATTTAGCCATGTACAATGTACGATTTAGTTTTCCGGTGGTCGTGTAGCCAGCACCATCTTGAATTTATTCTCGTTTGCAATGTTCAGCACCTTCACGATTTCCCGGTAAGGCACTGTTTCGTCAGCATACAAAGCTATATACATTTCAGGCTCTTTCGCTGCACACGATTGCAGGAAAGGAGTCAGCTCTTCAAGCGTCAACGTCTGTTCCTTGTCATTTCCGAAAGCAGCATAATAATTCAGATTCTTATCTATGATGACTCTCGTCAAAGGCTTTGCGGAAGTCTGTTGTTTTCCCTGCGGCAACAATACCTTGATAGCGTTGGGCGATACCATGGTAGATGTTATCATAAAGAAAATCAGCAGCAGGAAAATCAGGTCCGTCATGGACGCCATGCTGAAGTTGGGTGATATTTTAACTCTACGTTTTAACACGCCTTTATTTTTTAATTCCTAATTCTTTAATCAATCATTTCGCCGGTTCGTTCAGCAAGTCCATGAATGCCATTGTCTTGGCTTCCATCTTGTTGACCACGCCGTCTATCAGCGTCACCAGATAGTTATAGGCAAACATGGCTATGATGCCGACTATCAAGCCGCCCACCGTGGTAATCATTGCCTCGTAGATACCTCCGGAAAGCATCGTTATGTCAATATTGTTTCCGGCATTCGCCATCTGCCAGAACGCGCGCACCATACCGGTCACCGTACCGAGGAACCCAAGCATAGGCGCACCGCCGGAGATGGTAGCCATAATCGTCATGCCTTTCTCCAGCTTGGCAACCTCAAAATTGCCGACATTCTCGATGGCAGCCTGCACATCGTTCACCGGACGTCCCAGACGGCTGATGCCTTTTTCAATCATACGGGCCGAGGGAGTATCCACACTGCGACAATAAGCAATGGCGGCTTTCAGTTCCCCGCCCAGGATATAATCCTTTATCTTATCCATGAACTGGGGGTCTTCTTTCCCCGCCTTCCGGATAACATAGTTGCGTTCGAACAAGATGTAAAAGCAAAGTCCGGACATCAAGCCCAGGACAACCATAATCCAGCCGCCCTTGACGGCCATGCTCCATAAATTCATTTCGTCGGAAGCGTTTACTTGTGTCAGTACCGGATTGGCACCTGCAATAGAGTCAGTCAGTGCCGGAGCCACTTGGGCCAATAACAACATTACATTCATCAGCGAAGACAGTTTTTATATTCCTTGACCGTACGCTCCAATCCCAGATACAGCGCGTCACTAATCAGCGCATGCCCGATGGACACCTCGTCCAGCCACGGAATGTTTTGATAAAAATAATTCAGATTCACCAGGCTCAGGTCATGTCCGGCATTCAGCCCCAGGCCTAAGCTGCGGGCCACCTTGGCAGCCTCGACAAAAGGAGCTACAGCCGCTTCCCGTCCTTTGGGATAAGCCGTAGCATAAGGTTCCGTATATAGCTCCACGCGGTCGGCACCGGCTTTGGCAGCATATTCTATCATTTCGGCATCGGTGGAAACAAATACGGAAGTACGGATACCAGCATTGTTGAACTCATCCAACACTTCGTTCAAGAAGTCAAAATGGGTCTTGGTATCCCAGCCTGCGTTTGAAGTCAGCTGTGTAGGGCTGTCGGGCACCAAAGTTACCTGATGCGGTTTCACCTTCAAGACCAAATCCATAAATTCGGGTGCAGGATAACCCTCGATATTGAACTCTGTCCGCAGCAACGGCCGCAAATCATATACATCCTTACGGCGGATATGCCTCTCGTCAGGACGGGGATGCACCGTAATGCCATCAGCACCAAAGTCTTCACAATCCAGCGCTACCTTCACAACATTCGGGACATCACCTCCACGGGCATTGCGCAGCGTTGCCACCTTATTTATATTAACGCTTAATCTAGTCATAATTCGGTTTATAGTTTGGGACAAAAGTACAAATAATAGTTATATATTGGCAGCATTCTGAGAAAAAAATAGCATCTTTGCACTTCAATCCAACAGAATTGATTATGAAATTTGCCATATTCGGAAATACCTACCAAGCAAAGAAATCCTCGCATGCAGAAAACCTCTTCCGGTTGCTCGGACAGCATAATGCACAGCTCTGCATCTGCCGGGAATTCCATCACTTCCTGACTACCGATTTACATTTAAACATACCTGACGCCGAATTGTTTGACGGAGATGATTTCTGTGCCGACATGGTTATCAGCATCGGTGGCGACGGCACTTTCCTGAAAGCAGCCAGCCGTGTAGGAAAGAAGAATATCCCCATATTGGGCATCAATACCGGCCGGCTGGGTTTCCTTGCCGACATCTCACCGGAAGAGATGGAAGAGACCTTCGATGAAATCTACAACAACCACTATAAGGTGGAAGAGCGTAGTGTACTGCAACTGAGGTGCGACGATGAACGCTTGATGCAATCCCCTTACGCCCTCAATGAGATAGCCGTATTGAAGCGGGACAGTTCGTCCATGATCAGTATCCACGCCGCCATCAATGGCGCTCCGTTGACCACTTATCAAGCTGACGGCCTAGTTATCTCCACACCTACCGGTTCCACCGCCTACTCACTCAGCGTCGGCGGTCCGGTCATTGTGCCCCACAGTAAAACCATTGCCATCACCCCGGTGGCTCCACACAGCCTCAACGTCCGTCCCATCGTCATTTGTGACGACTGGGAAATTACACTTGATGTGGAAAGCCGCAGCCACAACTTCTTGGTTGCCATCGACGGCCGTAGCGAGTCCTGCAAAGAAACGACCCAGTTGCACATCTCACGTGCCGACTATAGCATAAAGGTAGTGAAACGGTTCAACCATATTTTCTTTGATACCCTTCGCAATAAACTAATGTGGGGGGCGGACATCAGATAAGCCTATATCACTTCATTCACTCCAGCAGGATAAGACAGTATTGACAATAAGCCCCTAAAACCATCCATCAGTTTACCACTTCTTATACTGCAAATGACTATTTCTGCCATCCTCCTTCATCGTGGAATATAGAATTGAATAATAATCACACAAAGTATATTTTCAGCAAAAAACTTTTAAATAAATAATAAAAACACCACCTTTGTAGTTCATTCTTTCAGAGTCTATGTGGAATAGTACTTTACTATACAAAGACACTACCATTCAGAATGCGTAAATGTAAGATGAATCAATATGCAGAAAGAAAATGATACTTTATTGGTAGCCAAGTTGAGAGAAGGCAATAAATTTGCCTTTGAAGCATTGTACGAAAAATACAGTGCCAGGCTGTACAACACCATCGTCCTTCTCGTATATGACAAATCATTAGCCAAAGACATCACCCAAAGCAGCTTCATGACGATATGGGAAAAACGCAGTAATCTGGATACCGAGAAAAGTTTTCCGGCATATCTATGCACCATCGCACGCAACATGGTATACAAAGAAACCGAACGAAGATTATTACACAACAAATTTGTAGAAAACAAGCTGAAAACAGAAGCAGAGGCTATCGAGGAAGATACGATGGATATGGACGTCTCCATCATTGAAAAACAGATAGAGCAACTTCTGCAAAGCCTGCCAGAAGTTTCACGGGAAGTCTTTCAGCTGAAAAGAGCAGGAAAACTGTCCAACAAGGAAATCGCCTCACAGCTAGATTTGACGGAACGTGCCGTAGAGGCTCATTTCTACCGTACTATGAAACTACTGAAAGAAGAATTACGCAAATTCATCATGCTTTTCCTCTCCTTCTACTTTCTAAATAATTGTTAAAGCACGAAAATCCGTGAGTGTTTTGGCAGGCATACAGATATATACTACAGAACATGGATAAAAAAGACAGTCATATTGAACTTTTGGATCGTTTCTTTCGAGGACTGACCAGCCCTGAAGAAGATGTACAGTTGAAATCATGGATTAAGCAACCGGATTTTCAACAGAAATTTTCCGCATACTATCAGCAATGCTGGGCACTGGCTCCGGACACGATGGACAAAGCCGTACAAAATGAAATGTTCACCGAACTTTTAAGCCAGATAGACGCAAGTTCCACCACGGAAACGAAGGTCCTGAAAACAAGGAACCGTTTCCTGCGTCAGATTGGGCGCTATGCTGCAGTTGCCTGCATCATATTGGCAGTGGGAAGCGGAGCCTATTATGCAGGAGTCAAACGACCGGCCGATGACGCCAATACAGAAGTCACCATGTCCGTATCCAACGGGCAGAAGGCCGACATCATTTTGGCTGACGGCACAAAGGTCTACATCAATTCCGATTCAAGAATTGTATATGACAACACTTACAACAAGAAAACACGTATGGTCTCCCTGGAAGGAGAGGCCTATTTTGAAGTTGCAAAGGACAAGGAAAAGCCTTTCATCGTGAAAGCAAATGGTATCAATGTACAAGCGTTAGGTACAAGCTTCAATATACGTGCACATAAAGACGATAAATCAGTAGCTGTAATCCTGATAAGTGGAAAGGTTAAAGTAGACGACGGCAGACACGAGGCATATATGAAGCCAAACGAAAGGCTCGTTTGCAACCTGACCAATGGACAGTTCGAAAAAAGCGAGCTTCATCCTAATGCAAGCAACTTACTGTGGAGAAGCAACGAACTAGCACTCTATGGTGAATCCTTTGAAGAAATTTGTACCATGCTTACTCGAATGTATAATTGCAAATTTATATTCAAAAACGAGAAAGCCAAACAATATACTTATCATGGCATCATTAAAAACGGCAGTTTAAACAATGTATTGGAATACATCAGCCAAGCTGGCGGCATTAATTACAAGATAGAATCTGACAATACGATTATAATATATTAGTAGTGTAAAATAGCCCTTTATATTAACTAAAACAAAAAGTATATGGAATAGATTTTATAGGATTTTTACCTCAGACACAATGACCTACTTCTGGCAGCGACAATAAAATTTAAACATTCGAGAAATATAGTTTTAATATACTCTAATAGCTTAATTAGGGTTAGTCTTTGTCGTACCTTCCTTAAAGTAAAAAAGTAATTAACCTGATATGATAAGACATGAGACAAAATAAAATAATTACGCGATTTTCAATATTACTGGGAGTGCTGTTCTTCTGGGGAAATAGCTTTGCCCAAATCAGTTTATCTATAAACCAGCAGACTATCAAGCAGATTATACCTCAAATTGAAAAGACTAGCGGCTACAATGTATTCTATACCGACAAACTGCCCAATCTTGATACCCGAAAAGATTTGCTGGTATCCAATGCCCCACTTGAAGCCACCCTAAAGGAATTGTTCAAAGGGACCAAAATTACTTTCGAAATAAAACCCAACAAGCAGGTTCTACTATTTCAACAAGCCAACAAGCCCTCAGGCAATAGGAAACAAGTACCCAGCAAGTTATTGGTGGAAGCAGAAAGCTTTGACAGAAAGGGGGGATGGGTAGTAGACCAGCAATTCATGGACCTCATGGGTTCACCTTATCTGATGGCTCATGGAATGGGAGTCCCGGTTGAGGATGCCTCCACTACCATTTCTTTTCCTGAAGACGGTACATATTATGTATTTGTACGCACCTACAACTGGACTTCTCCCTGGTATGATGGTAAAGGACCGGGAAAATTCACTTTAGCCGTCGACAATAAAAAGTTGCCAGTGGTTTTAGGGGACGAGGGCAAACAATGGATGTGGCAACCTGCCGGAACAGTCTCTGTAAAAGCAGGAAGCTCTAGTCTGACATTAAAAGATTTGACCGGTTTTAATGGCCGTTGCGATGCCATTTATTTTACCACGGAAAAAGGGCAGCTCCCTCCCGCTCAGGCCACACAACTGACAGATTTCCGTAAAAAGATGCTGGATATTCCAGCCGAACCGGAGCAATACTCCTATGATGTGATTGTAACTGGTGGCGGTATAGCCGGTATGTGTGCAGCCGCAACCGCTTCCAGATTGGGATGCAAAGTGGCATTAATCAACGACCGCCCAGTACTTGGCGGCAATAATAGCTCTGAAGTCAGGGTTCACTTAGGGGGCAATATCGGAGTAGGCCCCAATTCCGGACTGGGACGTATGATAAGAGAATTCGGACATTCTAAAGAAGGAAATGCCAAACCTGCCGCAAACTATGAAGATGAAAAGAAGGAGCTTTTTATCGCCAATGAAAAGAATATCACCCTTTATGCCAACTACCGCGCCATATCTGTAAAGACCGATGGCAACAGAATAGAATCTGTCATCATCAAGCATATAGAGAATGGAAAAGAAGTGGAACTGAAAGCACCATTGTTCTCCGACTGTACCGGAGACGGCACCATCGGGTATCTGGCCGGTGCAGACTACAACATGGGACGCGAATCCCGTACCGAATACGGAGAAGAGCTGGCACCGATTCAACCGGACAAAATGACAATGGGTTCATCCGTACAATGGTACTCTGCAGACAAAGGTAAACCTACCCGTTTCCCTATTTTCTCGTACGGCCTGCAATTCAATGAAAAGAATTGCGAAAAAGTGACGATGGGTGAATGGAAATGGGAAACCGGCATGAACTTCAATCAAATCGACGACTTCGAACGTATACGTGATTATGGCTTAATGGTCATCTATTCTAACTGGAGTTTTCTGAAAAATGAATTAAAGGACAACAAGAAATATAAGAACCGCGCATTGGACTGGGTAGCCTATATTGCCGGGAAACGCGAATCACGCCGATTGTTGGGCGATTATATTCTAAAGCAAGATGATATAGACAAAAATGTCTATCACGAAGATGCCTCCTTCGTCACAACCTGGAGCATCGACCTGCATTTCCCGGATTCACTCAATGCGTCACACTTTCCTGATGCGCCCTTCAAAGCAGCAACCAAACACATCCATATATATCCTTACGCAGTGCCCTACCGCTGCCTATATTCTAGAAATATCGAGAATCTTTTTATGGCCGGCCGCAATATCAGTGTTACCCATGTGGCACTGGGCACTGTCCGCGTAATGCGTACCACCGGAATGATGGGCGAAGTTGTCGGGATGGCAGCTTCCTTATGTAAAAAGTACAACACCACTCCGAGAGGAGTATATCAGAAACACCTACCGGAATTGAAAGCACTGATGAAAGAGGGAGTAGGAAAAAAAGAAGGGATTCCCGATAATCAGAAGTTCAATGAACAAAAATTATTAAAAGAGCCTCGTATATTTATCATTGAAAAAAACAAGAAGTAAGAAACACGTTGATACTACAATTTAAGTATTAATAAAACACGCATATCATGAAAAATATTCTAACATTATTATTTGTCCTTTTCGGAGGATATTCGTTACACGCACAAGATACTTGTTACGGCCGTCTGAAAAATGACACTTTAACCATCGGAAACAGCTTGGTCGAACGTACCTTTTTGTGGAACGGGGGAAATATCATAACTTACCGCCTGACCGACAAGAGTAATGGAAAATCATGGAAGAACCACAGCCTTACTCCAGATTTCAGAGTAACGAAAAATTTGCCGCAACCATCAAACGGTTCACTCAAAGTAGTTCCCGTAAAAGAGACTAAAATATTTCCCGCTTATCTGAAAGTAGAAGTTTCTTTCAGCCTGGAGAAGCTAGATATAAAACGGGTATATCGTATTTATGATGATTGTCCAGCCATAGCCTGCGACACCTATTTAAGAGGAACAGTAAACAGTATTTTCGGAGGCAGAGAAGTTAGTGCAGCCGACCGGAAGAATATTGAATTCGCCGAAGACATGAAATCTAAAGAAGTAACCGCTGTACTAGACCAGTTCCATTTCCAAGGACAACATTGGCACGCTCGCAGCGTGGAATTTTCCGATGTGACCGACTGGCACAACAACCTGGTTTTCGAGAAAGAGATTATTTCCTATCGCAAACTGGGATATCGCGGCAATCTGCTGTTTGCCTTTAATGGCGAGGACAACTGTGGCATCTTCTTTTTAAAAGAGGCTCCCTGCTCTTCGGTACAATTAGCCTATCAAGGAAAGGATTTTCTGACTGATTTCGGGAAGTTTACAGTAACCGGCCTGGGCATTACCGAGAAAGACGTGACTCCCGACCGTTGGACCCAAACATACGGATGCGTATTGGGAATATACGGAGAAGGTGAACTGAGCCGACTACAAGCGCTTCGTTCATATCAGAAGAATATACGTACTTACCGGGCCGACCGCGACGAGATGATTATGATGAACACCTGGGGAGACCGTAGCCAGGACTCAAAAGTAAACGAATCCTTCTGTTTGAAAGAACTGGAACGCGCCGCCCGTCTGGGAATCACCCATTTCCAGATTGATGATGGCTGGCAAATAGGTAAAAGCCCTAATTCAGCTGTAGCCCGCGGTTCATTCAAGAACATTTGGGACAATAAAGACTACTGGAAACCCGACCCGCAAAAGTATCCACGTGGTTTGCATCCCATCGTAAAACGTGGCAAGGAATTAGGTATTGAAATCGGTCTTTGGTTCAATCCCAGCATACAAAATGATTTTGCCGATTGGCAGAAAGATGCGCAAGCACTCATCAGCCTTTATCGCGAATACGGCATCAAAGTATTCAAGATAGACGGACTCACCATTCCCAGTAAAGAAGCCGAAACAAACCTGCACCGCTTATTCAACAAAGTGCTGGAAGAGACGGACGAGGAAGTGATTTTCAACCTTGATGCGACAGCCAGCCGCCGCGGAGGCTACCACATGTTCAATGAATATGGAAATATCTTTCTGGAAAACCGTTATACCGACTGGCAGAACTACTATCCTTACTGGACTTTGCGTAACCTCTGGATGCTTTCCAAATATGTTCCGGCAGAAAAGCTGCAAATAGAGTTCCTGAACAAATGGAGAAATACGGATAAATATAAAGGAGAAGTCTTCGCTCCGGAAAACTATTCATTTGAATATCTGTTTGCTACGACTTTAGCAGGACAGCCGCTTGCCTGGATGGAAGGTACCAATCTACCCGAGGAAGCATTTACATTACGAGAACATACAGAAGCCTACAAGAAATTTCAGCATGACATGCATTCCGGCACTATCCTACCCATAGGAGATGAACCGTCGGGACGCTCTTGGACCGGCTTCCAGTCTCTAAAGAAAGATAGAGGATACTTGATTGTGTACCGTGAAAATCATCCAGAAGGGACTACAGAAGTCGAAACCTGGCTGCCAGAAGGTGTCACAGTAAGATGTATCCCACTGATGGGACACGGCAAAGCTATGACAGCAGTAACCGGAAAGAAAGGAAGGCTGGAAATCTCTCTGCCATCAATCAATGACTATGTTGTCTACAAGTATGAAATTAAAAACAAACGCTAAAATAAATAACGACATGAGAACACTTTTCTTACTCACAACATTGCTTTTCATCATCCCGAACATGTTCGGACAAAAAGAATATCGCCTAAACTCACCGGACGGCAAGTTAGAGGTTACCTTATATATAGGTGACCGGATTACTTACGAGCTGACGGAAGAAGGGCATACATTGGTAGCCCCCTCTCCCTTATCAGTACATCTGGATAATGGGACAGTCTGGGGCAACGGCTCCCATCTTAAGAGAGTCAGCCATCGCCAGGCAAATGAGGAGATTCCCTCTCCTTTCTACAAGCGCAGTGAAGTAAAGGATGTCTATAATGAAATGACGTTAAGTTTCCGGGAACATTTCAACCTCATTTTCAGAATGTACAATGAAGGAATGGCATACCGGTTCGCAGCGACCGGAAACAGACCGTTCAAAGTTACAAACGAAGAAGCCGCCTTCAACTTCAACAAGGACTACAAATCGATTGTTCCTTATGTAAAAGATGGCGATAAACAACCGATAGAAGCCCAGTTCTCCAACTCTTTTGAAAACACCTATACACATATAGAGCTATCCGGACTGAACCCCCAAAGACTGATGTTTACCCCCGTAGTAATAGAGCAGGAAAACGGCCGTAAACTTTGTATTGCCGAATCCGACGTGGAGAGCTATCCGGGCATGTTCCTCATCAACAGAAACGGGGGAACAGCACTCACTTCCGCTTTTGCCGCCGTCCCCAAAACAAAAAAACAAGGCGGGCATAACCAACTGCAAATATTAGTCACAGAGCGTGAAAACTACATTGCTTCCTGCCAGCCGAAAGCCAAACTACCCTGGCGCATCATTGTTGTGGCAAGAAATGACAAGGAGCTGGCAGATAACGATATGGTTTATAAGCTGGCTGCTCCATCACGCATGAAAGACATCTCATGGATACGTCCGGGCAAAGTGGCCTGGGAATGGTGGAACCATTGGGGAATCAAAGGCGTGGATTTCGAAGCTGGAATAAACAATGAAACATACATGCACTATATCGACTTCGCCTCCCGGCATGGCATCGAGTATGTGATTCTGGATGAAGGCTGGGCTGTCAACCTCAAGGCTGACCTTTTCCAAATTGTACCGGAAATTGATTTAAAAAAGCTCACGGCCTATGCCAGGCAAAAGAATGTAGGACTCATCCTTTGGGCAGGTTACCATGCCTTTGCCCGCGACATGGAACATGTATGCAAGCACTATTCCGAAATGGGCATCAAAGGATTCAAGATTGACTTTATGGATAGGGATGACCAGGAAATGGTAGACTTCCACTACCGGGCTGCCGAAATTGCCGCTAAATATAAGTTGATGGTAGACTTTCACGGCACGTACAAACCTACCGGGCTGAACCGCACTTATCCCAATGTCATCAACTATGAAGCCGTTCACGGGCTGGAACAGATGAAGTGGAGTGACATCCATACCGACCAGGTAACCTACGATGTCACCATGCCATTCATCCGTATGCTGGCCGGACCAGTGGACTATACACAAGGCGCCATGCACAATGCCAACAAACGGTGTTACCACTCCTCAATGGATACCCCAATGAGCCAGGGAACCCGTTGCCGCCAATTAGCTGAATATGTAGTATTTGAATCACCATTGAACATGTTGTGCGACAGTCCCACCAATTACGACCGTGAAGAAGAATGCACGGAATTCATCGCTACCATCCCTACCGTTTGGGAACAAACAATAGCCATGAACGGAGAAATTGGAAAATACATTACAATGGCGCGCAGGAAAGGAGATGTCTGGTATGTCGGCTCCCTAACCAATTGGGATGCACGTACTCTGACACTGGACCTTTCTTTCCTCGGTGCAGGCAGATGGAAAGCGGAAATGTTTCATGACGGAGTGAATGCCAACCGCCTGGCTTCCGACTACCAAAAGACCGTCACAGATATTCCTGCATCCCGTAAACTGACCGTCAAAATGGCACAAGGAGGCGGATGCGCATTGAAAATATACAAAGAATAATTCATAGGCTTTTTAAACGTTAACTGATACATACGATTTATGAAAATTAAAAGATTAATGATTACTTGTTTGCTCGCAGTGTCTGTACTGGGAGGCAAGTCACAAGCACAAGACTTATTGTCCAATGTTTACGGACGCGATTACCAGCTACTGAATGGGAAGTGGGGAGTCATTGTAGACCTTTATGACCAAGGAGAAAGGATGCAGGTGTACAAAAACAGAAAACCTCAGGACAACAAGCAATTTTATGAATACTCTTTCGACGGAGGTTTGGTCTTGAATGTACCTGCCGATTTCAATTCACAAATGCCCGAGTTGAAATTTTATGAAGGAACAGTATGGTACGGACGCTCTTTCGATACCCCAAAGACTGACGGCAAACGTTTGTTTCTCTATTTCGGTGCGGTAAGTTACCGTAGCAAAATATATCTGAACGGGGAGAAAATAGCCAGTCATGAAGGCGGATTCACTCCCTTCCAGGTGGAAATCACAGATAAGGTAAAGCAAAAGGACAACTTCCTGGTGGTGAAAGTCAACAATACCCGCACCACGGATGCCATCCCTGCCATGTCCTTTGACTGGTGGAATTACGGCGGCATCACACGCGATGTAATGTTGGTAAGCGTTCCACAAAGCTACATCAAAGACCATTTCATCCAGTTGGACAAGGTACAATCCAACCTGATTCGTGCCAAAGTAACCTTATCCGAAGCAAAGCCTGGCATCAACGTGCAAGTCGCCATCCCCGAATTGGGCATCAGACAGAACATGACTACCGATGCCAACGGAATTGCCCAGGCCACTATCAAAACCAAAAAACTGCAACGTTGGTCACCGGATGCTCCAAAGCTGTATGATGTAACCATCACTTCGGAAAGTGACCAGCTCAACGAGCAAATTGGTTTCCGTAACCTTTATGTAAAAGGCGAAGATATCTATCTGAACGACCAGCCCATCTTCCTGCGCAGTATCAGCTTCCACGAGGAAATTCCGCAACGCCGCGGGCGTGCCTTCTCTGAAGCGGACGCAACAATGCTGTTGTCCGAAGCCAAAGAGCTGGGTGCCAACATGATTCGTCTGGCACATTATCCACAAAATGAATATACTGTCCGCCTAGCAGAAAGAATGGGATTTCTTTTATGGGAAGAGATACCTATCTGGCAAGGGATTGACTTCAAAAATACCGCTACCCGTGAGAAAGCAGGCAGAATGATTAAAGAGATGGTGATGCGCGACAAAAACCGTTGTTCCGTTGCCTTTTGGGGGATTGCCAATGAAACAGCCACTTCCGCCCCGCGCAATGAATTTCTGAAACACATGAAACAATGTTGCCTGGACATCGACTCAACCCGTCTGATTACGGCCGCCTTCGATTTGGTACGCTTCAACCGCGAAAGCCGGAACTTTGAGATGAATGACTCCATTATCAACATCCTGGACATGGTAGCCATCAACAAATATATGGGATGGTATCATGACTGGCCACTGGCTCCGGACCAGGCTGTCTGGAATGTAGCTCCCGGCAAACCTCTTTTCATTTCCGAGTTCGGAGGCGAAGCGCTCTATGGCAAACATGGCGACGCGGAAGTCAAGAGTTCTTGGAGTGAGGATTATCAGGCACAACTCTACAAGGACAATCTGGAAATGTTCAAGCATATCCCCAACCTGCGCGGAACATCGCCGTGGATTCTTTTTGATTTCCGTTCTCCCTTCCGTTTCCATCCACACCAGGGAGGGGAATGGAACCGTAAAGGACTGGTTTCCGACCAGGGACAACGCAAAAAAGCATGGTACATCATGCGTGATTACTATAACCAAAAGAAAAAAGAACAATGAAGCACAAAATAAAACACTACATGGCTGCCCTCCTCCTGACCTCTATGGTCTGGAGCGGGCATGCCCAAGAAAAGAATGAAATGGACTTGTCTGGTGAATGGGCATTCCAGACAGATGTCATGGACTTCCGGAGAGGTTCACTGGACGTACGTTACTGCCATCGCCTGCAGGAAAGCATCGTTCTGCCGGGAATTACAGATGACTATAAAATAGGCTACAAATCTCCTTACCGCCACCTGGATAGGCTGACCCGTGTCTACGAATATATGGGCCCCGCATGGTACCAGCGAGAAATAGAAATTCCTGCGGCATGGAAAGGCAAACGCATTTTCCTCTATTTTGAACGTACACACTGGCTCAGTTCGGTATATGTAGGCAAAGAAGAAGTGAGTAAAATAGACTACATCAGTATTCCCCACAACCACGAACTGACCCAATGGCTACATCCAGGCAAAAAAGAACTGATAACTTTCTGTATAGACAACCGCTACCAGTACGATACCCATAAATGGGACCATGCCCACTCCGAATTTACCCAAATAAACTGGAACGGAGTATTGGGCGAAATTAAGCTGGTAGCTGTAGATCCAGTCTATGTAGATGACATGCAGGTCTATCCGGACATCAAGAACAAAAGCATCAAAGTCAAAATGACTGTCCGCAACTGTACAGAACATACCGCCAGCGGCAAAATATCCTTCCACGTGACAGGAAAGGACTATAGACTACAAAAGGAAGTACCAGTAACAGTGACCGATTCCATTACTTATATCGAGGAAGAAATGTTTTTGGGTAAGGATATCCATTTGTGGAATGAGTTCCATCCCAATCTTTATACGTTGGACTGTAAGTTGACTTCCAGTGTAGAGGGCCAATCCTATGCGCATGAGAAAAGCACAACTTTCGGTATGCGCGAAGTAGAGGCCGGTGAGGACCATATCATCCTTAATGGCGAACCCATACACCTGCGCGGTACCGTTGAAAACGCAGTGTTCCCCAAGACCGGCTATGCTCCTGTGGACGATGCCTCTTGGGAACGTGTACTCCGTATCCTGAAAGAATATGGTATGAACCATATGCGCTTCCACTCCTGGTGTCCTCCTGCCGCTGCGTTCCGTATGGCAGACAAGCTGGGTGTCTATCTGGAGGTGGAAATGCCGATGTGGGGTAAAGATGCCCAACCCGATGAGAAGCGCTGGAATTTCTTCCGTCGCGAGCTGCGGGGTATCTTGAAAGAATATGGGAATCACCCTTCCTTCATTCTCTACTGTAACGGAAACGAAATTACCGGCGATTTCAGTTTCATAGAAGAGCTTACCGCCACGGCCCGCCAGTTGGATAACCGCCGTCTATACAGCGGTTCCACAGCCCGCACACGTGTCAAATCAGACCAGTTCTACATTACCCATCAGACTACCAAAGGACACATGGCCATCTACGAAGGACGTCCTTATACAAACTGGGACAAAAACAAGGAACTGGGAATAGGCCTGCCCATCATCTCGCATGAATCCGGACAGCGGTGCATCTATCCCAATTTCGAGGAAATAAAGAACTTCACCGGCCCCGTACAAGCGCGTAATTTCGAGATATTCCGTGAACTGCTGGACAAAAACCACATGCTCGACCAAGCACATGACTTCTTCCGTGCTTCTGGAGCCTTGACCGCCATAGAGTACAAGGATGTCATAGAAGCCCAATTGCGCACTTATCTGAAAGGCGGTTTCCAATTACTGTCTCTGAATGATTTTACCGGACAAGGATATGCACCGGTAGGCATTCTCGATCCTTTCTGGAATACCAAAGGGCTCATCACACCGGAAAAGTGGCGCGAGTTCTGTGCACCGACTGTTGCGTTGCTCCGTTTCGACAAACGCGCACTTTACAATGATGAAGTATTTGAAGGAAAAGCGGAAATATACAATTATGGACCTGCCCTATTGAAAAACGCAAAAATCAATTGGAGTATCACCGACAGCAACGGTAAAACCCTTAAGAGCGGAAAACTGAAAACACAAACTGTCGGAAAGAACGGGGTATTTCCACTTGGCAGTTTCAGTTATGCATTGAATAATATCACTGAACCACAGAAGCTGACGGTCCATCTTTCTGTTGCACACGTAAAAAACAGCTGGGATATCTGGGTATATCCCCGTCATAGCAACTTAATGCAGTCCACTAGTGAAGTGCTCTACACCACAGTATTCGATGAAAAAGCAAAACAACACCTTGCCGATGGCAAGAAAGTGGTACTCTGCCCCAAACCTTCCAAAGTAAAAGGTCGTAAATCAGTGTTCCACAATCACTTCTGGAATCCGATAATGTTCAAATGGCCTCCTATGACCATTGGCTGTCTGATTCATGACGACCAGCCTGTATTCGAGCATTTCATAACTTCCTACCATACTGACTGGCAGTGGTGGGACATTCTGGAAAATGCCAAGGTTATTGAGATGAAGGATGCTCCGGCAGCACTGCGGCCTTTCATACAAGTAATAGACCATTACGACAATAATGAAAAGCTCGGTATTGGTTTCGAAGCAAAAGTGAAGAAAGGCAGTCTACTGGTACTGGCCGTAGATACCCAGAAAAACATCAACGAACGTCCTGCCACCCAGCAATTGCTGGAAAGCATTGACCGCTACGTAAAGAGTGACAAATTCGCTCCGCAAATTACCGTTGACGAGTCCTACATTGAATCATTCTTAAAGAAATAAATAAAGGAAATATGATGAAATTATTCTTGCTTTGGGTTCTTTTGTTGCTGCCGGTCGGACCGGCAGCAGCACAAGAGATAAAAATGTCACAAACAGCTCCATTGGAACAAGTTTATGGAGAAACTGTAGAAGATGATGCCTTACTGCCCATGAATGAACTGGATATGGATTTTGGCTATGCCCTCTATGAGACAACCGTTGATGTGGAAGAGGAGAATCCCACACTAACTATTGAAAACGTACGGGATTATGCTGTGGTCTATGCAGACGGCAAACTGCAAGGATATTTAAAAGATAGCAGTAAAAGCTTGAAAACCAATCTACCGATAGGTATACACAAACTTAGTATCTATACTGAAAATATCGGACGTATTACCTATGGTCCTGAAATTCTGGACAATTCAAAAGGTATCTACGGCAGCATAACATTGGGAAAGACAGATTTAGAAGGCTGGAAGATGACCCCATTGGAAATTAAGGAATGCGATGTGGCCGGAATAACTTTCAAAGAAGGTACCTCCTCCATCCCTTGCTTCCGTAAAGGTTGTGTCACAGTAAGCAATCCGGCACAAGAGACCTTTCTTGACGTGTCTGGCTGGGGAATGGGAGAAGTCTGGATAAACGGGCAATATTTGGGTGCCTACTGGGAAGAAAATGCAGAAAAGACCCTGGAGATACCTGCTGGTGCTCTGATAGCAGGTAATAATGAAATAGTGGTATTTGAACTAAAAAATAACGAACAAGCTTCCATGACACTAACCGATAAGCCTATTTTCAAATAAGCCCTTGCATGTACTTGTTTATATTCCTTAAAAAAACGACCTTTGTGTAGGAGCAGATTCCGAAAAACGTGTCTTATTTAATGAGAATAGCATAATTATATATATCATGAAGAAACTAACATTTATCAGTTGCCTCCTTTTAAGTGGTTGCCTGGCCGGAGCAATGGCTGCAAACAAAAAGCAACCCATCTACAAAGATGCCAAAGCTCCCATTGAGGAGCGTGTGAATGACCTGGTCAGCAGAATGACGCTGGAAGAAAAGGTACAACAACTCAACCAGTACACTTTGGGGCGGAATAACAACGAGAACAATCGTGGTGAGGAAGTAAAAAAAATTCCTGCCACATTAGGCTCCCTCATTTATTTTGATGAAGATGCCAATCTGCGTAACGAGGCTCAGAGAAAAGCAATGGAAGAATCACGTCTGGGTATCCCCATCCTTTTCGGATACGACGTCATCCACGGGTTCCGTACCATTTATCCCATCTCTTTGGGACAAGCATGTTCTTGGAATCCCCAATTGGTAGAACAGGCATGTGCCGTTGCCGCCCAGGAAGCACGCATGTCCGGGGTAGACTGGACTTTTTCCCCTATGATTGACGTGGCAAGAGACGGACGCTGGGGACGCGTTGCAGAGGGCTATGGCGAAGACCCTTATACCAATGCTGTATTCGGTGTCGCATCTATCAAAGGATACCAAGGTGAAGACATGTCCGACAGCAAGCGAGTAGCCGCCTGCCTTAAACATTATATCGGATACGGCGCTTCTGAAGCAGGACGTGACTATGTTTATACGGAAATCTCCAATCAGACTCTGTGGGACACCTATATTCCTCCCTATGAAGCTGGCGTAAAAGCCGGTGCCGCTACTTTAATGAGTTCATTCAATGACATCAGCGGCACTCCCGGAAGCGCCAACCATTACACGATGACAGAAATTCTGAAGAACCGTTGGAAACACGACGGCTTTGTTGTTTCAGACTGGTCTGCAGTACCGCAACTTATTGACCAGGGCCATGCTGCCGACCGCAAAGAAGCTGCCCGTCTGGCTTTCAACGCCGGCCTGGAAATGGACATGATGGGGCATTGCTATGACAAGCATATGGCAAAGCTGGTGGAAGAAGGTAAAATAAGCATGCAACTGGTGGACGATGCAGTGAAACGCGTGCTCCGTATCAAATTCCGCCTTGGACTTTTTGACAATCCCTACACCCCGACATCTACAGAAAAAGAGCGCTTCCTCCTTCCACAAAGCCTGGCTATTGCAGAGAAACTGGCAGAGGAGACCATTGTTCTACTGAAGAATGAAAACAAGGTACTCCCTCTGGCAAACGGGAACAAGCCAACTATCGCCGTCATGGGGCCTCTGGTAGAAAACTGTGCCGAGCTCCTGGGGT
>NZ_JBCNZM010000061.1:0-26461 GCF_040227615.1 Bacteroides sp. RTP31139st1_H2_RTP31139_211217
TTCCTGCACGCTGGTATATCCAGGCGGTGCGTAAGCTGATGATTGAGGGAGTGGATGTTTCGCTTGTGCTGATGGAGGTCGGCATACTTGCCACGATGGCGGTATTGCTGATAACGGTGAGTTTCAAGAAATTCAAGCATCGGCTTGAGTAAAGAGCGGATATGAATTTTGTATTAATTATTCAGGCAGAAGAACATAAGGACAAAAGGATACGGGAAATCTGTTCTTTTGTTCTTGTGTCTAAAATCTTTAAAATATCGTCTTATGATAAAGTTTCTCATTGAAAAGGAATTCAAGCAGTTGTTCCGCAACTCCTTCCTGCCCAAGCTGATTTTCATTTTCCCGTGCATGATTATGATACTGATGCCCTGGGCCGCCAATCTGGAGATAAAGAACATCAATCTGAATATAGTGGACAATGACCACAGCGTCTTGTCTCGCCGTCTGGTAGATAAAATCGGTGCATCCACTTATTTCTGCCTGACAGCGCTTCCCGATACATACGATGAGGCTTTGCTGGCCATTGAAGCAGGTTCGGCAGATGTCGTGCTGGAGATTCCCCGTGATTTCGAAAAGGATTGGGTGAAGGGAGAGGCGCCTCGTCTGCTGGTGGCGGCCAATGCCGTGAACGGCACGAAGGGCAGTCTGGGAGGATCCTACTTGTCTTCCATCATCAGTGACTATACCCGTGAACTGGGTTCGGAGTCGTCTTCGCAAGGGCTTGCCGGGAAGCCGCTTCCCCGGGTGGACATCACTACGCAGAATCTTTACAACCCCACGCTGAACTACAAGCTTTTCATGATTCCTGCCCTCATGGTAATGCTGCTGACGCTGATTTGCGGTTTTCTCCCTGCCCTCAATGTGGTGGGCGAGAAGGAGGCGGGCACCATCGAGCAGATAAATGTCACCCCCGTCGGCAAGTTCACTTTCATTGCCGCCAAGCTGATACCTTACTGGCTGATAGGTTTTGTGGTGCTGACCATCTGTTTCGTTCTGGCATGGGTACTTTACGGCATTCTGCCGGCGGGACATTTCCTCACTATCTACGGCATGGCGCTGTTTTTTCTACCGGTGGTGTCGGGGTTCGGGCTGGTCATATCCAATCATTCGACCACGTTGCAGCAGGCCATGTTTGTCATGTGGTTCTTCATGCTTATCCTTATTCTGATGAGTGGTCTTTTCACCCCTATCCACAGTATGCCTGAGTGGGCGCAATGGATTACGTGCATCAATCCGCTACGCTATTTTGTGGAGGTGATGCGTACCATCTATCTCCGTGGTGGCGGATTTGCCGAACTGCTTCCGCAACTGGGAGCCGTGTTGGTCTTTGCATTGGTCTTCAATCTGTGGGCGGTAAAAAGTTATAAGAAAAGTAGTTAACTGATTTTTCTTTATTATTATCCTATTTGGCTCTCTTTTTTGAAGAAGGGCTACACCATTTGCCTTGGATAGCTACACCCTTTTGTGTTTAAGGCTACACCATGAGGAGGAAAAGGTGTAGCCCTTTTATTATGGATAATAAAAGCTGTTTTTTGTGCGGAAAAAAGGGTGCAAATAGTGATATGTATCTAATGATGAAAAATATCTGTTTTGCTTAGTAATTGATTGATAGAGTTTATATGATATTTATCAGTTCCCTTATTGGAAAAAACTCTTATCTTTGCACGCGAATAAATAAATATCTTATACCAAAATGAATACACAGACTACTTATCTTGCCTCGAAACCGCATTATGAGATTCTTGACGGACTTCGTGGCGTGGCGGCTGTCATGGTTATTATCTTCCATCTTTTTGAAGCACATGCAGGTGGCAGCCATCTTACTCAAATTATCAATCATGGTTATCTGGCAGTGGATTTCTTCTTCATGCTTTCCGGTTTTGTTATCGGCTATGCTTATGATGACCGTTGGAACCGGATGACCGTGGGCACTTTCTTCAAACGCCGTATCATCCGCCTGCATCCTATGGTGATTATGGGAAGCATTGTGGGCGCTGCCTTTTTCTATTTTCAGGAGTCGCCTTGTTTTCCACCTATCGAGAATACGTCCATCGGAACAATGCTGCTGGTGATGTTGCTGGGCTGTACCTTGCTTCCTCTTCCGCTGAAGTTCGACATTCGCGGCTGGACGGAAATGCATCCGTTGAATGGCCCGGCATGGTCGCTCTATTATGAATATATCGGTAATATTCTGTATGCGTTGTTTGTACGCAAGTTCAATAAGGTGGCCCTGTCGGTGCTGGTATTTGTGGCAGGGTGTTTTACGGTATACCGTTGTCTGACTGCTCCTGCCGGCGATATTGTGGGTGGTTGGGCCTTGAACTGGGAACAGCAGTATGTGGGTATGGTCCGGCTGATGTATCCGTTCTTCGGCGGATTGCTTCTGTCACGCCTCGGCTGGCTGATACGGCTTGAAAAGCGTGCTTTCTGGTGGTGCAGCCTGCTGATTGTGGTGGTTCTTTCCATTCCCCGTATCGGAGGTGAGGATGGTTACTGGATGAACGGGCTTTACGAGGCTTTCTGTATTATCTGCATCTTCCCGGTCATTGTTTCAATGGGAGCGGGCGGCAAGGTGACCGGTAAGCGCTCTACTGCCGTATGCAAGTTCCTGGGAGATATTTCCTATCCGATTTATATTACCCATTATCCGTTGGTATATACTTATACGGCTTGGGTATGCAACAATAACGCTACAATGGTGGAAGGTATCCCTTATATGATACTTACTTTCGTTGGAGCCTTTGTTCTTGCTTATGCTTGTTTGAAACTGTACGACGAACCGGTGCGCAAGTGGCTGACAGACCGTTTTCTGAAAGGGAAAAAGAAATAGTTCCGCATAGCTATGGATATAAAAAATCTCCCGTTGCATTATCTTGTGCAGCGGGAGATTTTCTTTTTAATGGTCGGGCGTTATTTTACGTCGATGAATTTCTTGGCCTTTTCTTTTTCTGCTTCTGTAAACTTAGGCAATGTAATGTTCAACACGCCGTTTTCTACATGGGCACCAATCTTTTCCTTATCGACATCGTCCGGAAGAATCATGGTTTGCTGGAACTTGGTGTATGAGAATTCGCGGCGTAAGTAGCGGCCTTCCTTCTTTTCGTCCTTGTTGTTCTCTTCCTTGCTTTCTGTTTTCTTTTCCATGCTGATGACCAGGTTGTTTTCTTCGTCGATGTGAACGTTGAAGTCTTCTTTTGTCATACCGGGAGCAGCCAATTCAACTTTGTACTCTTTTGCTGTTTCGAATACGTTGATGGCAGGGGCGGTGGCATTTGCTTTTACCATCCAATCATTGTCAAAGAAATCATTAAAAATACTCGGTAACCAATTTTGGTTTCTTCTTACAGGCATCATAGTTATAGTCTCCTATTGTTTAAGTTAAACATGCTATTTAGTTTTGAACTCCGGTTCTTTGTCTTCGGGTGTCTGCCTTTTGTTTTTTTCACCGTCCGTTTCTTGAACCGTCGTTCGCTAACTATATTGCAAACCTTATGCCAACCGGTCTTTGCTGACTCTATTGACTATTTGTCATTGAAGAACTGACTTATTTGCTTGTTTAATGCCATTTTGCTATCTTATTTATTTAAAATTGATAGATTTTCAGACTAATTTAAAACGCATTCTCCAACGCTTGGCTTCTTCGTTCCAATCGTGACTGATGATTTTGAAGGTTCCGATTTCTGATGTATTCTCCACATGTACTCCGATGCAGAGGCATTCGTCGTAATCGCCTACTTTCACGACACGTACCGTTTCCGAAGCACCATCGGGCAGGCGTTCCAAGTCGAAACGTCCTTGCGCTTCCTCTTGCGTAATGAAGTCTGTTGTGACGGGCAGCTGTCGGGCGATTACCTCGTTTACGGCCTCTTCCAGCTTCTTTATTTCTTCTTCCGTGGGGCAGGCGGCAAGACGATAGTCCAGCTTGCTCTTCTTTCGTTCTATGTGTGCTGATATGGAGCGGCCGCAACCGAATAACCTTATCATGGTTTGGTTGATGATGTGCTCCGTTGTATGCATAGGAGGGTACTCCTGCTTGTTGTGGTCATTGAGATGAGGTTGTTGTTCCATGTATAATTTCAATAGTTGATATATAATTTGATATTTTATCGTTTGAGGTTGGCCAGCACTTCTTCTTTCAAGATGCTGTATATATGTATGTCTGTATATTCTCCAGAAGCCAGCAGTTCTCCGCAACGTTCTGTTCCCTCATGGATGAAACCGAGGCGAACCGGTACTGCGTTGCTGGCTGCATTGCCCACGGCACAGCGAATTTGTATCCGCTTTATCTCTTTTTCTTGTACGGCCCACAGACACAGCTTGCGGACACTTTCAGTAATGATGCCCCGGTGCTGGTATTCCGGCAGTAGCCAATAGCCGAGTTCTGTACGGTGGTTGTCGAAATCGGAGAAATGGAAACCTATCAGTCCGCAGATTTCATGCTGCTGGTTCCAAATACCGAATATAGGTTCATTTCGTTCGGCAGGAGCAGATAGTACCTGACGTAAAAAAGCTTCTTCATCAGCTGTTGTGCGCATATTATCCACAAATGGCAGCCATGTTCTTAAGTAATCCCGGTGTGTGTCGATGGCATGGTAGATGGCTGCGGCCTCTTCCATTCTGATTTCCTGCAGATAAATGTCCGGAAGGATGGGGAAGGAAATGGGAGAGGGGAGGATATGTACGTCTCTTGATTGGGAAAGCTGTATCCTTTCCTTGATTTTTCCCCAGGCATGTGTATCGAACAGACAGCTTTCGCGCATGGTGTGATACATTTCCTTGAATCGGGACATGGGGATAGTGAAGCTCAATAAGTCCGCTTCGAAGTATGGGCGGACGGAGGGGTCGAAGAATCCCAGGAAAGTACGTTTCCCTTGTTTCCGGTTTTCAATGATGGTTTGGGTAATGACGGAACAGCAGCCGGAGCCGAATGGGGCTGCTACGGCATCCGATGCATTGTTGTCGAAGAAGGTCCATGTCGCCAGTCCGGATAGAATGTCGGGAGTTGGCAGGAACAGCAGTCCTTCCACTTCATCAAAGGAAGGTATCTTGTCTATGCGGGCAAAATGCAGATAGGCTTTGTCAGTTCTGGAAATCTGTAGCTCATTGACAAAATCTACCACCATTTCGGGAGTCTTCTTGTATTTCTCTTTCAAAGAGACAAACCCCGGGACGCGCTCGGGCATTTCTGTAAATCCGGTATAGAACTTGCCTCCTCCGCAGGTAATTGTTTTGTTGCTGAGACTGACGATTTTGCCGTCTCTGACTTGTTTCATGCATTTGAAGAGACAACCGGTTACTTTCTCTGTAGATGCCCCCATTCGGTCTGAATACCAAAAGGCGATGGGGAGTTCGGCGTGTTGGCCGAAAGCTTCCTGATAATTGGCAATAAATGTGTGTATATCCATGATGCTCGGATGATATTTATGATATGGTCTTTCTTTGGATTTTCCGTAAAGGTAATTCAATATTTTGATTCTTTTGCTTGCAGTATGCCTTTTTATCACTCTGCTTTCGAGCTTTTAATGATAGTAGAATAGGTTTTTATGGTATTTTAATTACTTTTGCATGAGGATTCTCAAAAAGTATTGCCTTTAACTAATCGGAAAGCCGGATGAAAAATATAATCATATTCTTGTGTCTTTGTACCATCTGTATGTGCCGCCTTCATGCTGCAGACAGCAGCCGGGCGGATTCTTTGCTGCTGAAACTGGACCAGGCGATAAAGGAGCGTCCCATATACATGGAGC
Organism: Bacteroides sp. RTP31139st1_H2_RTP31139_211217; assembly: GCF_040227615.1. NCBI lineage: Bacteria > Pseudomonadati > Bacteroidota > Bacteroidia > Bacteroidales > Bacteroidaceae > Bacteroides > Bacteroides sp. RTP31139st1_H2_RTP31139_211217. Next base: position 5,748 of record NZ_JBCNZM010000061.1, read on the forward strand.
AGAAAGAGCTGAAACTGGTGGAACTGAAAAGACAGTTGCATCGGCAGATACCGGATGAAGAACGTTTTGTCATTCTTGGCACATTGCTGGATGAGTACCGTTCGTTCAATACGGATTCTGCATTGCACATGGCCGAGGAAAGGGAACAGATAGCCATACGTCTTGGAAACCGGGAATACATAGACAATGCCCGCATGAATAAAGCAGATGTTTTGGGAATGACCGGTATGTATAAGGAAGTTATGGATTTGATGCGGAATATCCATATAGACCGGTTACCGGTGGATATCCATCCATATTATTACCATATCTACCGTACGGTCTATGGCCTTATGGCCGATTATGCCGTGACGGCATATGAAAAGAAGCTTTATACGGAGCTTACGGACAAATATCGTGATTCGTTGCTGTTGGTCAATAAAGATAATCTTCTGATACATACCTTGATTCAGTCCGACCAGTATAATGTACGCAATGAATATGACAAGGCCATCCGTTTGCTGACGGATTATCTGGCGCTGCAGAAGGACTATGAACACGACGTTGCGATTTGTGCCTATACTTTATCAGAGTCTTACCGGCTGAAAGGGGACAAAGAGAAGGAAAAGGAATACCTGATTGTTTCTGCTATGGCGGATATGAAAACCGCTGTCCGTGAATATATCTCTTTACGCAAGCTCGCCGTACTGCTTTACCAGGAAGGAGACATCGAGCGTGCCTATTCTTATGTAAAGATATGTATGGAAGATGCAGCCGCCTGCAATGCCCGGTTGCGCAAGCTGGAGATTCTGGAAATCTTTCCTATCATTAATGATGCTTACCAGCAAAAGACGGAGAAGCAGCAGGAGCAGATGAAATGGGCACTGGTATCTATCAGCCTACTTTCACTTTTTCTGTTGCTTGCCATATTTTATGTATACAAGCAGATGAAGAAAGTGGCTGCCGCCCGCAGGGAAGTGATTGACGCCAACAAACGGTTGAAGGAGCTGAATGATGAGCTTCACCTTTCCAATGCACAACTCAAGGAGGCCAACCACAGCATTGCCGAAAACTCCTATCTGAAGGAGGAGTATATCGGCCGTTATATGGACCAGTGCTCGGTCTATTTGGAAAAGATGGACAATTACCGCCGGTCGCTGGGAAAGATTGCCGCTACCGGAAATGTGGAGGAACTCTACAAGAACATCAAGTCTTCTAAATTCATAGAGGGGGAATTAAAGGAATTCTATACCAACTTTGATAATACCTTCCTGCAGCTGTTTCCTACTTTTGTAGAAGACTTCAATGCCCTGCTTGCCGATGATGAGCAAATATCCTTGAAAGCCGGCGAACGGATGAATACAGAGTTGCGCATCTTTGCATTGATACGTTTGGGTATTACTGACAGCGTGAAGATAGCCCAGTTCCTTCGATATTCTGTTACCACCATTTATAACTATCGTACGAAGGTTCGCAACAAGGCTGCCGGTGACCGCGACTTGTTGGAACAGGAAGTGATGACAATTGGCAAGTCGAAGAACTGAGAATAGGGGTTTTGAAGCTTGGAAGTGTCTCTTTTACGCTTATATTTTCACTACTTTTTTAGTTGGGTAATAATTTTATATATTATTGGTATATAGTGGTTTAAGCCTTTTTGAATGATGTAAACCACTACTTTTTTACTCTTTCCTCCACTATTGGCTTCTCTTATCTGATACATTTGCATTGTTCCTCTTCGGAAAGAGTGACACATGTGATTTATGTTTTTATTATTAACTTTAAATTCTTATATTATGCAAAAGTACAAAATGCCAATCAGCAGGCTACGGATGATGGTTTGTCTGATAGGAATGTTACTTCCGATGTGCATGTTCGCACAGCAAATTACAGTACAAGGTGTAGTGAAAGACCAGACCGGTGAAACGGTTATTGGCGCCAGTGTAATGGAAAAAGGAACCACAAATGGGACAATAACCGGTATTGACGGTGATTTCTCTTTGAACATGTCTCCGAACGGTACTCTTGTCGTTTCATTTGTAGGCTATAAGACTCAAGAGGTGCAGGTGAAGGGACAGAAACAGCTTCAGGTAGTTTTGTCTGAGGATGCCGAAATGCTGGATGAAGTGGTGGTGATAGGGTATGGCACCATGAAGAAAAGCGACCTTACAGGAGCAGTGTCCTCCATCGGTAACAAGGATATCAAGGATTCCCCCGTATCCAATTTGGGACAAGCCATCCAGGGAAAAATCTCAGGTGTGCAGATTGTAGATGCCGGTAAACCGGGAGACAATGTATCCATCAAGATTCGTGGTTTGGGTTCTATCAACAACTGCGACCCGCTGGTCGTGATTGACGGAGTGCCTACCGACTTGGGCTTGTCTTCCTTAAATATGGCCGATGTGGAACGTTTGGATGTATTGAAGGATGCTTCGGCCACAGCCATCTACGGTTCCCGGGGAGCTAATGGAGTTGTGATGATTACCACCAAACGCGGTACGGAAGGAAAAGGAAAACTTGCTGTATCTGCCAATTACTCTTTCCAGAATGCTACGAACGTACCTTCTTTATTGAACGCGGCGCAGTATGCCGAGTTGAGTAATGACATGATGGTGAACAGTGGACGCAATCCTAATCCGGAATGGGCCAATCCTTCTGAATTGGGTGCAGGTACCGACTGGATGGATGAATTGCTCCGTACAGGTGTGATGCAGAACTATACGGTAAGTTATTCCGGCGGTAACGAGAAATCCCATTATTATGTGTCCGGTGGTTTTCTGGATCAGTCCGGTATCGTGAAGAGTGTGAATTACCGTCGCTTCACATTCCAGTCCAACAGTGATGCGCAAGTCTTGAAATGGTTGAAGTTCTCCAATAACATTACGTTCAGTGCCGATACGAAGAAGTCGGGCAGCTATAATATAGGTGATGCGCTGAAAGCGCTCCCCATTTATCCGGTGAAGAATGAAGATGGCAGTTGGAGTGGCCCTGATGGTAACTCGGAATGGTATGGCAGCACGCGCAACCCCATTGGACCGACGGAACTGAACAAGAGTCAGACTGATGGATATAACTTCCTGGCCAACCTGACGGCAGAACTTACTTTTACCAAATGGCTTAAGTTTAAAAGTACTTTCGGCTATGATGCCAAATTCTGGTTCATAGACAACTTTACCCCCAAGTATAACTGGAAACCCACTCCCACAGAGGAGACTTCACGTTATAAGAGCGATAACAAGTCGTTCACTTATTTGTGGGACAACTATTTCCTATTCGACCATACTTTTGCAGAAAAACATCGTGTGGGATTGATGGCCGGTATGTCTGCCCAATGGAACACCAACGACTACCTGAATGCGCAGAAGAATGTGTTTATGTTCGACAATGTGCACGAAATGGATAATGGCGAGGAAATGTATGCCATCGGTGGAAACGAGACAGAGTGGGCATTGCTCTCTTACATGGCACGTGTCAACTACTCTTACGAAGACCGCTATTTGCTGACTGCAACCATTCGTCGTGACGGTTCCAGCCGTTTCGGTAAGAAACATCGCTGGGGTACTTTCCCTTCCGTATCTGTGGCATGGCGTGCCTCTCAGGAAAAGTGGTTTCCAAAAAACGACTATATCAATGACCTGAAAGTGCGTGCGGGATACGGTGTGACCGGTAGCCAGGCAAGTGTTGGAAACTACAGCTATCTGGCATCCTACAATACCAGTGTATATCCTTTCGGCATTTCGAGCGGCAATCAGACAGCGCTGGTTTCTTCTACTCTCGCCAACCCGTATATCCATTGGGAAGAGGTGGCACAAACCAACATCGGTTTTGATGCCTCACTGTTCAATTCACGCGTTATGTTCTCGTTCGATGCTTATCTGAAGGAGACGAGAGACATGCTGGTAAAGGCGTCTATCCCCATCACATCGGGATTTGAAGATACTACAACCACGTATACCAATGCCGGAAAAGTACGTAATCAAGGTATTGAAATGAGTCTGCATACCATCAATCTTACCGGTGAACTGGGATGGGAAACGAACCTGACCGCCACTTACAACAAGAATAAAATTAAGGATTTGAACAGCGACGTTCCTTATTACATTAACCAAATCAATAACTCCTATGTAACGATGCTGGCAAAGGACTATCCCATTAATGTCTTCTACGGCTATGTTACGGACGGAATCTTCCAGAACCAGTCTGAAGTGAATACACATGCCGTGCAGCCGGGAGCTGAGCCGGGTGATATCCGTTTCAGGGATTTGAACAACGATGGTGTCATCAATGATAGTGACCGTACCGTCATCGGTAACCCGAACCCAAGTTGGCTGTTCTCCATGAACAATAGCCTTTCCTATAAGGGTTTCGAACTTTCTGTTTTCTTACAAGGTATAGCCGGAAATAAGATATACAATGCCAACAATATCGACAATACCGGTATGGCAGCTGCCTATAACCAGACTACCGACGTACTGAAGCGTTGGCAAGGAGAGGGGACCAGCAATTCGATGCCGCGTGCCGTGTTCGGCGACCCCAATCAGAATACACGCGTGTCAGACCGCTTTGTGGAGAATGGTTCTTATCTGCGTTTGAAGAATATCACACTCTCATACACTTTCCCGAAGCAGTGGTTACAGAAAGCCCAGATTGAAAATGCACGCCTTTCCCTATCTTGTGAGAATGTGGCTACCATCACCGGATATTCCGGTTTCGACCCTGAAGTGGGTATTAACGGAATAGACCAGAACCGTTACCCCATTTCCCGTACGTTCAGCTTAGGATTAAACTTTAACTTTTAATGATTGACTCGGATATGAAAAAGATAACAAATTTACTATATATGCTGGCAGTATTGCTGCTGGCTTCCTGCAGCGACTTTCTGGACAAGTCTCCTAAAAATACGGTTGACCCGGAAACGACGGTGACCGATGATGTGGCCATTGCTCTGACCAATGCCTGCTATCGCACCCTTCAGTCTTCCAATATGTACAACCAGCGTATCTGGACACTGGATATTGTGGCGGGTAACAGTTTGGTGGGTGCCGGTGGCGGTACCGACGGCCTTGAAACGATACAAGCTTCTAACTTCATAACGCAGAGCGACAATGGCATGGCATTGTACATGTGGCGTTCTCCCTGGGTGGGGATAGGACAATGCAACATTGTGTTGAATAGTCTTCTGGAGGCTGAAGCTGTGTCAGAGAGAATCAAGAACCGCTGTCTGGGAGAGGCTTATTTTCTCCGTGCACATTATTACTATGTATTGGTACGTCTGTACGGTGGTGTTCCACTGCGTTTGGCTCCTTATAATCCGGGAGAACCGACAGACATTGCACGCGCTACAGTCGAAGAGACTTATGCCCAGATAATTTCCGATTGTAAGAATGCGGTTGACCTGCTTCCTGCCAAGTCTTCTTACGACGACGAGAACGTGGGACGTGCCTGCAAAGATGCAGCTTTGGCCATGTTGGCAGATATTTATCTGACGCTGGCTCCTAATCATACGGAATATTATCAGGAGGTGTCTGATTTGTGTGATGAGATAACAAATTTGGGGTATGACCTTTCTTCCTGCAAGTATGAGGATAATTTCGATGCATTGGTCAATAACGGGCCGGAATCTTTGTTCGAGGTCCAGTATTCGGGCAATACGGAATATGATTTTTGGGGAAACAATCCGCAGTCTTCCTGGCTTTCTACTTTCATGGGTCCCCGTAATTCGGACTTTGTTGCCGGCAGTTATGGCTGGAACCAGCCTACAAAAGAATTTGTGGGTCAATATGAGAGCGGTGACAAACGTAAGGATTTGACCGTGCTTTATGCCGGATGTCCGGATTTTGACGGTAAGGCTTACAAAAGCTCTTATTCCAATACGGGATACAATGTACGCAAGTTTCTGGTGTCGAAAACGGTTTCTCCGGAATACAATACCAATCCTGCCAACTTCGTGATTTATCGTTATGCGGACGTCCTGCTGAAGAAGGCCGAAGCTTTGAATGAAATGGGACGCCCTGACCAGGCTGCCGTGCCTTTGAATATTGTACGTAAGCGTGCCGGACTGCCGGAGGTTTCGGGCTTGTCACAGGAAACCATGCGTGAAAAGATTATCCATGAGCGCCGCATGGAACTAGCTTTCGAAGGGCATCGCTGGTTCGACATGATTCGTGTCAACAATGGAGAGTATGCCATTAAATTCCTGCATTCCATTGGAAAGAGCAACGTGAACAAGAACCGCTTGCTGTTCCCTATTCCGCAGACGGAGATGGATGCTAATACCTTAATGGTGCAGAACCCGGGTTATTAATTAATTTAATCAGAAGAATATGAAGAAATATATTTCACACCTTGTATTTGCCTTACTGGGCTGTGCAGCCTTATCTGCTTGTGTAGATGATGATTACATGGAATTGGATAAAGGACAGAATGAACTTGTACTGACGGCCAGCAAGACGGAAGTTGTTTTGAATGAGCAGGCACATGCCGATGATGCCCTGGAGCTTTCCTGGACTACGGGAACCAATTATGGGACGGGTAATAAAATTTCCTATACGCTGGAATTGACCAAGACCGGCAGTGATTTTGCAGATTCTTATGTAGCTGTGGAGAATGCCGTACAAGAATACTCATGGAAAAAGAGCGTGGAGGAATTGAATGACATCCTGCGCAACCATTTTGGGGCAACTGCCGGGGAGAACATTTCGTTGGAAGCGCGCTTGACAGCTACTGTAACAGAACGGGACGAAAAACAGGTGTCTACCACTGCTTTCAGTGTTACAGCCTATAAACCGCTCACATCCACCCTTTATCTGATAGGTAGTGCCACTCCGGGCGGCTGGAGTGCCGATGATGCGACAGAGATGACCCGCAAGGACAATGGTATCTTTACATGGACGGGCCGGCTTGTGGCCGGTGAGTTTAAGTTCATCACGACCTTAGGCTCATTCCTGCCCTCTTACAACAAAGGAACAGATGGATTGCTGGTTCTTCGTAGCAGTGATGACCAGCCGGATGAACCTTTTGTTGTCGAAGAAGACCATAATTACATCGTCGAAGCCAATCTGTTTACCGGTGTTCTTACATTGACCCAGACAGAGACGTTGGCACCTGCCTACGACCAGCTTTATTTTGTGGGTAACGCTACGGATTGGGGATTCGTGAAGATGAAACAAGATGTGCTCGATCCATACTTGTTCCGCTTCGGCAAGTTCTTTGAAGTGGGCAAAGGAGGGGAATTCAAGTTCGGAACCTCCGATGGAAGTTGGGAGAACATGTATAAGGCCAAGAATGCCGATGCTGCTTATACCGATACAGAAGTGGTGTTTGTGAAAGGGTTCGACCCGGACAATAAATGGGTGCTGAAAGACGGGGAATGCGGCAAGGCCTACAAGATTTGCATGGATATCCGTAGTGGTAAGGAACGCATGATGATGAGCGAATTTACTCCGTATGAGATGATTTATATGGTAGGTGATGCTACGCCGGCCGGTTGGACGATTGGTGATGCTACGCCGATGCAGACAACGGATAATCCGTATGTGTTTACTTGGAAAGGTACGCTGAATGCCGGTGAGTTGAAATTTACTTGTGATAAGCAGGAAGATTGGAATGGAGCCTGGTTCATGCCGGCTGTAGCAGACAAACAGCCTGCAGGAGAAACAGAACCGATGCTTTTCCTTGATAAATCAGACGAAGCGTTCAAAGCGCAATATCTGGACGTGATGGTAGGCGGCATCGACCAGAAGTGGAAGATTACGACAGCAGGTTCCTATCTGATTACTTTGAATCAGCTGGAAGAGACAATTTCAATCGTGAAACAATAGGTATCTACAATAGATGAAGAAGATAGTTTATACAACAATGGTAGCCTTGCTGCTGGTTGCATGCAGCAAGGAGAGTGATGATACCGGTAGCGGTACCGGTGGAGGCGGAGAGAGTGGAGGGGTTACGGAAGTAACCCCAGTCACCTCGGACTTGACGGTCAATCTCACTACCGACAAGGCATGTTACCGGCCGGGCGAGAGTGTTTCTTTTACAGCTGACGCCCTTCCTGCCGGAGCTAAAATCCGCTACCGGACAATGGACAAGGTTGTATCGGAGCAGGCTGCTGTCGGTACTACTTGGACTTGGACTGCTCCGGCAACCGATTATACCGGTTATCTGGTGGATGTATACCGTACAAAAGAGAATGGAACAGAGGTTATTCTTGGTACTATTGCCGTAGATGTATCCAGTGACTGGACACGTTTTCCACGTTATGGTTTCGTTGCCACTTTTGATGCTTCGAAAAAGGTGGATGGAGTGATAGAGAAGGAGATGGCTTTCCTGAACCGTTGCCACATTAACGGGGTACAGTTTCAGGATTGGCACAACAAGCATCATTGGCCGTTGGGCGGTACGCGTGAGCATCTGGACGAGGTCTATAAGGACATTGCCAACCGGGAGGTCTATACCGAGGTAGTGAAGAAGTATATCTCTACACAACACAGCCTGGGCATGAAGTCCATGTTCTACAATCTATGTTTCGGAGCTTTGGACGATGCCGTTTCCGACGGGGTAAAGGAAGAATGGTACATATTCAAGAACACGGGACGCATGGATAAGGATTCGCATGACTTGCCCTCCAGTTGGAAAAGTAATATCTTCCTGCTCAATCCCGCCAATACGGAATGGCAGGCATATATTGCCCAGAGAAACGATGATGTTTATGCCAATCTGGACTTTGACGGTTATCAGATAGACCAACTGGGAAACCGGGGTGACCGCTATGACTATGATGGCAATAAGGTAAATCTGCCTAAGGGATATGCCTCGTTCATCGAAGCCATGAAACAGAAGCATCCGGACAAGCGTTTGGTGATGAATGCCGTCTCCAGCTATGGAGCTTCCCAGATAGCTGGTACGGGTAAAGTGGATTTCCTTTATAATGAAGTATGGGGCGATGAGGCAGGCTTCAAGGATCTGCACACCATTATCAAAGCGAACGACCAGTATGGCAACCATGCCTTGAAAACGGTGTTTGCCGCATATATGAACTATGACAAGGCAGGTAGCAGTACCGGTGAGTTCAATACACCGGGTGTGCTGCTGACGGATGCTGTGATATTTGCTTTGGGAGGCTCTCATTTGGAATTGGGTGACCACATGCTATGCCGCGAGTACTTTCCAAGCACGGCTTTGCAGATGAACGATGTACTGAAAACAGCCATGATTCGTTATTATGACTTTATGACGGCTTATCAGAACCTGCTTCGTGATAAAGATACGGAGGCGGAGATTTCCGTTTCTCTGAACTGTACGGATGCTGCGCGGAATCTTTCTCTGAATGCATGGCCGCCGCAGAAGTCTGCCATCACTGTATATGCCAAGAATGTAAATGGCAGGCAAGTCATTCATCTGCTCAACTTCCTCAATGCGGATAACTTAAGCTGGAGGGATTTGAACGGAACAATGCCCGAACCGCGTCTGGTGTCCGACGTGCCGTTGAAGATGAATGTTTCCGGTAAAGTGAACAAGATATGGGTTGCATCGCCCGATTTCCATGCCGGTGCTTCGCAGGAACTGTCATTCGAACAGAAGGACGGCACGGTTACCTTTACCTTGCCCTTGCTGAAGTACTGGAGCATGCTTGTGATGGAATAAGAATATCCAATAAAGGAACAAACAGATTATAGTAATGAAGAAATATATATTTTTATTTTTTGCCGTCTGTGCATTTTCAGTATATGCGAATGCACAGAACCGCACCGGAGACTGCACTTCCTATACCAGTGACGACCGCAGTGTGACCTTCTATTTAAATGACAGTTCTGCCATACAATTACGTCTGTGTAGTCAGTCTACGGTACGTATATGGTTTTCTCCCGACGGTAGTTTCCAGCGGAATAATCCTTCCTTTGCCGTCGTCAATGAGGACCTGGAGGATGTCGGTACCGTCCATGTGGACGAACAGAATGCCTGCTACGAGATTTTTACCCCTAAACTCCGTATCCGGGTAAACAAGTCTCCGTTTAACTTACAGATATTCGACAAGTATCAGAAACTGCTGTTCAGTGATTATGCCGATAAGGGGCATATCAGTAACGGGCAGCGCAAATTGGAATACAAGACCCTCCGTCGTGACGAACACTTCTTCGGCTTGGGAGAAAAGACCGGCAAGCTGGACCGTCGCGGCGAAGCCTACAAGATGTGGAACAGTGACAAGCCTTGTTATAGTGCCGTTGAGGACCCGCTCTACAAGAGTATTCCGTTCTTTATGAGCAGTTATCGTTATGGTATTTTCCTGGACAATACGTATAAAACCGAATTTAAGTTTGGTACGGAAAGCCGCGATTACTACAGTTTCGAGGCTCCTGGGGGAGAGATGATTTATTATTTCATCTTCGGGAAGGATTATAAGGAAATCATGAAACAATATGTCGACCTAACGGGAAAACCCATAATGCCTCCTAAATGGGCATTGGGCTTTGCACAATGCCGGGGACTGCTGACGAGCGAGAAATTGTCTTATGAAATAGCTGAAGGCTATCGTAAGCGTGGAATTCCTTGTGATGTTATTTACCAGGACATAGGCTGGACACAGTATTTGCAGGATTTTGAGTGGCGGAAAGGGAACTACGAGAATCCGAAAAAGATGCTTGCAGACCTCAAGGATATGGGCTTCAAGGTGGTGGTTTCGCAAGATCCGGTCATTTCACAAGCCAATAAGCGGCAATGGGAGGAAGCCGATAGGTTAGGGTATCTGGTAAAGGACTCCACCAACGGCAGGAGTTATGACATGCCCTGGCCCTGGGGTGGTAATTGTGGAGTAGTGGACTTCACCCTTCCTGCTGTGGCAGACTGGTGGGGAGCTTATCAGCAGAAGCCCATTGATGATGGCATTGCCGGTTTCTGGACTGATATGGGTGAACCTGCCTGGAGCAATGAGGAGCAGACGGAACGCCTGGTGATGAAACACCATTTGGGCATGCATGATGAGATTCACAATGTTTATGGTCTTACGTGGGATAAGGTGGTGAAGGAGCAGTTTGAAAAACGGAATCCTAACCGTCGCGTATTTCAGATGACACGTGCCGCTTTTGCGGGCTTGCAACGCTATACTTTCGGCTGGACCGGTGACTGTGGAAACGGTGATGACGTGACGCAGGGCTGGGGACAGATGGCCAATCAGATTCCGATACTGTTGTCTGCCGGTTTGGGAATTATTCCTTTTACTACTTGTGACATTACCGGTTATTGCGGAGATATAGAGAATTATCCTGCGATGGCTGAACTTTATACGCGGTGGATACAGATGGGCGCTTTCAATCCCCTGAGCCGCATTCATCATGAGGGCAACGTGGCTGTGGAGCCGTGGCTGTTCGGCGAAGAGGCCGAGAAGAATGCCAAGGCAGCCATCGAATTGAAGTATCGTCTTTTGCCTTATATCTATACGTATGCCCGCGAAGCACACGAAACGGGGTTGCCTCTCATGCGACCGATGTTTCTGGAATATCCGGCAGATATGGAAACGTTCTCTACGGATGCCCAGTTCATGTTTGGCAGCGAACTGCTGGTTGCTCCGGTGGTAAAGAAAGGAGCGCGAAACAAGAATGTGTATCTTCCTGAAGGAACTTGGATTGACTACAACAACAAACACACAGCATATAGCGGTGAGCAATGGATGACGGTGGATGCTCCCCTCAATACTATTCCTATGTTTGTAAAGCAGGGAAGTATCATACCTCAAATGCCGGTCATGAACTATACGGATGAGAAACCGGTCTATCCGGTTACGTTTGAGATATTTCCTGCTGCAGCGGGCAGTGAAACTACCTTCTCGCTTTATGAAGATGCAGGAACTGATTTAGGATATTTGCGTGGAGAGTTCATGCGCACTCCTATTACTTGCCAGACTACCGACAAAGGCTATACGCTGAAAGTAGGTACACGGACTGGTGAGAAATATAGCTTACCCGGCCAACGAAACCTGATGTTCTGCATCTATACGGAACAGATGCCGAAAACAGCTTTGCTGGACGGTCAGAAAATCAAGAAAACGAATGTCGGAAAGCTGGAAGAAAATCGGGAGACAGAGTTTACGATAACTGCCTGGTGTCCTGACAAGAAGCTGGGGACCTGCCTGCTGAGGTTGCCGGATGATGGAAAGGAACATATCATTGAGTTTATCTATTAACACAAAAAACATATCAGTATTATGAAGAAATTTGTACTTAGCGCGGCTTTGTTTTTTTCTTCCCTGGCGGGGAAAGCTGAAGGCATTTAATCCCCGTCGGGCATGGGGAAGCTGGATTTTTAACTGACAAAAGACGGGAGACCACCCTATCAGGTGGATTATAAAGGGGCTCCTGTCATCAATCCCAGTACGTTGGGATTGGAACTGAAAGGAGCTACCAGCCTGATGGATGGTTTCAAAGTAGTAAGGACTTCTACTTCCACTTTCGATGAAACCTGGCAACCGGTGTGGGGGGAGACAAAAGATATCCGCAACCACTACAACGAATTGCTGGTAGAACTTGAACAACCGTCTACCACTCGTTTTATGAATATCCGTTTTCGGGTATATGATGACGGCGTGGGATTCCGTTATGAGTTTCCGCAACAGAAGAATCTGGTTTATTTTGTGATAAAGGAAGAGCATTCCCGATTTGCCATGACCGGCGACCATACTGCCTGGTGGATTCCGGGAGATTATGATACCCAGGAATATGATTATACGGAGTCCAAACTCTCTGAAATCCGTGGACTGCTGCAGGGAGCTGTGAGTGACAATGCGTCACAAACTGTCTTTTCGCCGACAGGTGTCCAGACTTCCATACAGCTTAAAACAGCTGATGGAGTGTACCTTAACCTGCACGAGGCAGCCTTGGTGGACTACTCTTGCATGCATCTCAACCTGGATGACAAGAACCTCGTTTTTGAATCCTGGCTGACTCCGGATGCTCAAGGAAATAAAGGGTATATGCAGTCTCCCTGCCATACTCCCTGGCGTACGGTCATAGTCAGTGATGATGCCCGCGAGATACTGGCCTCCAATTTGATTCTCAATCTGAATGAGCCTTGTAAGTATGATGATACCTCCTGGATTAAGCCGGTGAAATATGTCGGCGTATGGTGGGAAATGATTGCAGGGGGAAAGCCCTGGGCATATACTTTTGACCTCCCTTCTGTGAAACTGGATGATACGGACTATTCCAAGGTGAAACCGAACGGCATTCATCCGGCCAACACGGCTAATGTGAAGAAGTACATAGACTTTGCTGCCGAACACGGTTTTGACCAGGTATTGGTGGAGGGTTGGAATACGGGTTGGGAAGACTGGTTCGGTAATTCCAAGGATTATGTTTTCGATTTCGTGACTCCTTATCCCGATTTTGACATCAAGTATCTGAATGAATATGCTCATTCCAAGGGTGTCCGTCTGATGATGCACCATGAAACATCGGCTTCCGTCCGTAACTATGAGCGGCACATGGAAGCTGCCTACCGTCTGATGAATAAATATGGATATAATTCGGTAAAGAGTGGCTACGTAGGCAATATGATTCCCCGTGGCGAGCATCACTATGGACAATGGATGAACAACCATTACCTATACGCCGTGACCGAAGCTGCCAAACACAAGATAATGGTCAATGCCCATGAAGCGGTACGTCCGACTGGTTTATGCCGTACCTATCCCAATCTGATAGGCAATGAATCTGCCCGAGGCACGGAGTACGAGGCTTTTGCTGGTAACAAGCCCTTCCACACAACGGTACTTCCGTTTACCCGTTTGCAGGGTGGTCCGATGGACTATACGCCCGGTATCTTTGAAATGGACATCAATAAGTTGAATCCGAACAGCCATACGCATGCCAATACTACCTTGACGCGTCAGCTGGCACTTTATGTCACTATGTACAGCCCTCTACAAATGGCTGCCGACCTTCCTGAGAATTATGAGCGTTTCATGGATGCTTTCCAGTTCATCAAAGATGTGGCTGTGGATTGGGACGACAGCCGCTATCTGGAAGCTGAGCCGGGACGTTACATCACTGTTGCCCGTAAGGCAAAAGGTACGAATGACTGGTTTATCGGTTGTACCAGCAGTGAGCACGGACATGCTTCAACTCTGAAACTGGACTTCCTGGATGCAGACAAGCAGTATATTGCAACCGTCTATGCCGATGCAAAAGATGCCGATTATAAAACAAATCCGCAAGCTTATGTTATCCGTAAAGGTATCGTTTCTCCCAAAACGGTCTTGAAACTGAAAGCTGCTTCCGGTGGTGGCTATGCCATCAGCATCATGGAGGTGAAAGATAAATCTGTATTGAAGGGACTGAAGAGGCTTTCCGGGAATATCTGATTTACGGGCATAAAAAAAGGAGTACCGCTGTACTCCAACCTTTGTTAACCTTAAATCTAATACTATGAAAAACACATTGCAAAGATACGGACTTTTGATAAATCTGCAAATTATCCAACTAAAAAAGTATGTTTTATAACACTTATTAGCCGTTTATTCCTTTGCTTCTATTTTTGTTAACAAAAAGGATGCGAATGTGTCAAAAGCACATGAAGACTTTTATAATGTTATAATATTAGGCGCGGATTACGCGGAATAATGCGGATTCAATAAACTAAATCCGTGAAATCTGCGTCATCCGCGCCTAAAATAAAGCGTTAAAGAAGGTTTTGACACATTCCCCTTACCCTTTTACTTCCTGATACATAAATCTTTTAATGCTCTTCTTTGCCGTTTTCTCGAACTCCTCGAAGTGTATCTTGACTTTTGTTATCTGGCAGTAGGCCGGTAATTGCAGATTCAATTCATTCCGATTGTCCTCCATAACCTTTTCGATGTCCGATTGTTCCATACCATGGGCGAATGCATCGTCAAAATCCGGATAGATAAGAGCCACGAGCTTGTCTTTCTGCAATACGATCAGTGATTCGGACACATAGGGCATGTTGTTCAGTTTGCTTTCAATCTCCTCGGGGTAGATGTTCTGACCACTGGCTGTGAGCAACATGTTTTTGCTGCGTCCGCGGACAGTGACATATCCTTCGGTATCCATCGTTGCAAGGTCGCCGGTGTGCAGCCAGCCGTTTACATCGATGATTTGGGAAGTCGCTTCGGCATTTTTGTAATAGCCCAGCATCAGATTGGCACCTTTACAGATTATTTCTCCTGCCACGTTCTGAGGGTCGGGAGAGTCTATCTTTACTTCCATGCGGGTGGTTGCCTTGCCACAAGAGGCCAGTTTCAATGTTTCCCAGCGGCTGGAACAAATGATGGGGCCGCATTCCGTCATTCCGTATGCAATGGTATAGGGGAAGCCTATCTGCTTCAGGAAGCGTTCCACTTCGGCATTGAACGGTGCTCCTCCGATGATTATTTCATCGAAATTACTGCCGAATACTTCCATTGCCTTTTTGCGCATGTCAGCCTTGATTTTATCGTTGACAATGGGCATCCGCAATAGCAGCTTGCCTATTTTATTGTCTATCCGGGGCAGGATATCCTTCTTGATAATCTTTTCTACGATGAGCGGTACACACGAAATGACCCGTGGCCTGATTTCGGAGAATGACTGTGCAATAATCTTGGGAGACGGCATACGGGTAAGGAAATACAGATGGGCGCCTGCGGAAAAACCGTATAGAAAATCGTACACCATACCAAATACATGTCCCAGAGGCAGCATGGATACAATATGGTCGCCCGGACGTACGGGGAGCATCTCATGGCAATATGCAACATTGGACCAAAGGCTGCGATAGGGGAGCATGACCCCTTTGGAATATCCCGTGGTGCCCGAAGTATAGTTTATGACAGCCAGTTCTTCGGGTGATTCCTCCTTGCGGTAGCTGATATGCTCGGGGCGGAAATTCTTGGGGAAACGTGTGCCATAGAGGACGTTGCGATGCTCGAAAGCCTCCATCAGCTGCTCGTTGCGGCAAACTACCGGAGTGAAGTCCGTCAGCAGTACGATACCCATCAGCAGGGGCATTGCCTCTTCATTGAGGTTTTCCCATGCCCGGTCGCCGACAAACAGCAGCTTGGCTTCGGAATGATTGACGATGTTGTGGATATTGTCGGCCTTGAACTCATGCAGAATGGGAACAATGACAGCTCCATAGGTAACTGTAGCCAGAAAAGCGACTGCCCAATGTGCACTGTTACGTCCGCAAACGGCAATCTTGTCACCGGGCCTAATGCCGGCGCTTTCCAATACGATATGGAATTTGGCTATTTTCCGTGCTACATCTTTGTATTGCAGTGTAATTCCTTTGTAGTCTGTCAGGGCGTTGCGATCCCAGTTTTTAATAATGCTTTGTTCTATATAATCGATGAACCCTTGTTCTTGTTCCATTCAGCTGTTGCACACTTTAGTTAAAACTGCGCAAAGATAGGTCTTATAGTGATGCAAAGCAAATAGTTTCCACTTTTTTCTTGCCCTGAAACGGATAGAAACTTATCTGTAATTCTTATTCCTTGCTATTTTCCGAAATAAGAAGCAGCTTGTCACCGGCATGAAGTTTTAATGTTCCGTTCGGAATGAGGTACTCATCGCCACGTTTTACAATCATCACCAGTGTGCCTTTGGGCAGGTTCATGTCTTTCAGGGTGTCTGCCTGCTCCAGCATTTCTTGTGTAATGGTCATGTCGTGCAGGTTGGAGTCAATCTCTTCGGGCAGTTCAACTCCGAAATCATTTCCGGTCTTTTCCAGCGGGGTGGAGAGGCCAAGCAGCCGGGCTACCCAGGAGACTGTGGTACCCTGGATGACCAGTGAGACGATGGTTATGAAAAATACGATGTTGAAGATGACATGGGCACCGGGCACGTCAGCCACCACGGGATAGGTGGCAAAGATAATGGGTACTGCGCCACGTAATCCTACCCACGATACGAATAGCCGTGACTTGAGGGTGATTCTCTTGCCAAAAGGCAGCAGGCAAAGAAAAACGCTGAGAGGACGTCCCACGACAATCATGAATACGCCGATGAGCAATGCCACGACTGCAACTTCCAGCATCTCATGGGGGTTGACAAGCAGACCGAGGCAGAGGAACATGATGATTTGGAAAAGCCAGGTCAGTCCGTCCATAAAAGTATAAATCTCTTTCCGGTGCATGATTTTGTTATTGCCTACCATCATTCCGGCGATATACACGGCCAGGTAACCGTTGCCTTTCAGCAGGTCGGTGATGGAGAAGGTGAAGAATACAAAGGACAGCAACAGGATAGGATAGAGTGCCTGGTTGTCTATATTCAGCCGGTTCAGCATAAGGATGGCCAGCTTTCCGAGGAAATAACCGGTTGCGGCACCGACAATGAACTGTATGGCAAAAGAGCCCAATATCTGGGGAACTCCCATTCCGGAGGACTGGATGAATTGAATCAGCACGATTGTCAGCATATATGCCATCGGGTCGTTACTACCGCTTTCCAGTTCCAGCATGGGGCGCAGATTATGCTTCAGGTTCATTTTTTGTGAACGCAGAATGGCGAATACAGAGGCTGAGTCGGTAGATGACATGGTGGATGCAAGCAAAAGGGAGGTTATCAACGGCAGGTGGATGTTGGTCCAGCTCATGCCGGACAGCCACCAGATAAATAATCCGGTAAAGAGGGCCGTGAGCAGCACTCCTGCAGTTGACAAAACAATGCCGGGAGTCAATATGGGCTTTATCTCCGTAAACTTGGTGTCCATGCCACCGGAGAACAGAATGATGCTGAGTGCAACCATGCCGATGAACTGTGCTTCCTTGGCGTTGTGGAACTGCAATCCCAATCCGTCACTGCCGAACAGCATACCGACGACAAGGAAAAGCAATAACGCAGGTACTCCGAAACGGTAGCCGGTCTTGCCGACAATGATGCTGACGAAAAGTAATATGGAACCTATAAGTAGTATGTTTCCTGCTGTAAATATCATAAATTCTATGCTATATAGTTTGAAATGTGATGTTTCTTATGTCTAATAGTACAAAGATATGCAATGTGTTTAACAAATACAAATCTAAAATAGTTCAATTGAATTTTAAAATAAAGGTGGTTTCTTTACCAGGCAATAAGGATAAATTTCCGCCGGAAAGCCTCATTATTTGCCGGGAAATACTCAATCCAATACCGCTTCCGCCCTCTTTGGTCGTAAAGAAGGGGATAAATATGTGTTCGGCAATGTCATTGGGAATGGCAGGTCCGTTGTTGGAAATTTCTATCAGTATGGCTTCCGCTTCGTTGCAGTAGGCACGTATGTTGATATGTCCTTCTTTATCTGTATTTTTATCCGATTCGATGGCTTGTATGGCATTTTTCAGTAGGTTGATGACCACTTGTGATACCAGGTTTTCATCGGCATATAGAATAAGGTCGCTTGGCGCGATGTCCGTATGAAAGGTGACCCGGACATCGGGGTACTGGTGACGGGCGAGTTCGACCATCCGCTCGATAAAGCTTTTTACGTAGAACAAGGATGGTTCGGGGGTGGGAATACGGGTGAATTTCCGGTATGATTCCACAAAAGAGAGCAGGCCCTTGCCTGTACTGCTGATAGTCTGCAGGCCGTTTCTGATTTCTTCTTTGGAAACTTGCGCTTCGGTCAGTCCCAGCAGTGTATCGCTCAGGGAGGTTATGGGAGTGACGGCATTCATTATTTCGTGCGTCAGTACGCGGGTAAGCCTAATCCAGGAATCTATTTCCTTTTCATCCAGCTCGTTGTTGATGTCGTTCAGGGCGAGGATGCGCAGATGCTCTTTACGGACTGTGATGTCGCTGACGCGGACAGACATGTTTACAGTGCCTCGTTCGTTGTTGAAAGGCATTTGCAGTTTGTCTCCCGGGCGGCAATTGGCAAGAAGGGACGAAAGACGCGGGTCTACGCGGTTCAGCTGGCTGACGTGGGTAAAGACATTGAGGCCCAGCAAACGGAGGGCTTCGCTGTTTTTCTGATATACGGCACCATTGTCGTTCAGCACGAGGATGCCGGTATTCACGCAGTCCAGGATGAGTTCGTAGTACTTTTCTTGCTGGGCTGTTTCACTTTTCACATTATAAAGTATATGGGCAACCCGGTTCAATGCACGGTTCACGAGGCGTGCGTCGGCAGTGTTTTCCGTTTCGGAGAAGTGGATGGCATTGTCGTTGTTTTCGATGGCGTCGAGCATGAAAAGCACCTTTCGCACATGATGGCGGTATAGCTTCTGCTGCCAGTACAGGGCTATGGAAAGCAGCGCAGTGCAGAACACGCCCCAAAATACGTCCACAGTCCACATCACCCCTGCAAGGAGCGCTACTGCCAGACTGACGGCAACGCGGAATGAATAATTAAAGGCCATACTTCTTCATTTTGTTGTACAACGTCTGGCGGGTGATACCCAGCTGTGCGGCGACGGCAGAGAGATTTCCGCTGCATTTGTCGAGCGTCTTCCGTATCATCTGCATTTCCATTTCTTCGAGCGTGGATGCGGTTGCTTCGGGAGTGCCGGTTCGCCGTGCCAGCTGGAACAGTTCTGCAGGAAGGGTTTCGTTGTCACAGATGATAATGGCTTTTTCGATGGCATGTTCCAGTTCGCGGATATTGCCGTACCAGGGGTGGAGCGTAAGCTTCTCGCAGGCGCCGTCCGTCAGCTTGACGGGGGGCTTGTCATATTGCTTGCAGAAGCGGGCGATGAAAAGTTCTGCAAGGGGGATGATGTCTTCGGGCCGCTCGCGCAACGAGGGTATCTCGAGGTGTATCGTATTGATGCGGTACAGCAAGTCCTCGCGGAATTCGCCTTTTGCCACCATCTCGGGCAGATTGCGGTTTGTGGCGCAAATCAGCCGTATGTCTACGGGAATGGGAGTGTTGCTGCCTACACGGACAATGCTGCGGCGTTGGATGGCGGTCAGCAGTTTGGCTTGCAGGTGGTAGGGGAGATTGCCTATTTCATCGAGAAAGAGGGTGCTGCGGCTGGCTGCTTCGAACTTGCCGGCACGGTCGGCATGGGCATCGGTGAAAGAGCCTTTCACGTGGCCGAACAGTTCGCTTTCGAAAAGGCTTTCGGTGACTGCACCCATATCCACACTTACCATCTCCTGCCGGTTGCGCGGTGAAAGGGAGTGAATTTCGCGTGCCAGCATCTCTTTACCGGTACCGTTCTCGCCCGTAATAAGGATATTGGCATCGGTAGAGGCCACTTTTTCCACCAAGAGGCGAAGTTGCTGCATGGCGGGGCTGTTTCCCCAATACATGTTGCGGGTATCTGCAAACAGGTGGCTGCTTTCTGCCGTACGTCCGGCATTTGGGCCGTTGGCCGGAGATTTTGTTTCAGAAGCTGATACGGCATTCAGTAAGGTTTCCACCAGTTTCTGATTGTTCCAGGGTTTCACGACGAAGTCTGTGGCTCCTTCCTTGATTCCCCGTACGGCAAGGTCAATGTCGGCATAAGCGGTAAACAGCACTACGGGCAGGGTGGGACATAGCTTCTTTATTTCATGGAGCCAGTATAGTCCCTCGTTGCCGGTGTTGATGCCCGAGGTGAAGTTCATGTCAAGAAGAACCACTTGCCATGACCTTTCTCGCAATACGCTGGGCAGGGTTACGGGAGAGGGAAGTGTGATTATCCCTTCAAAATATGGCTTTAACAAAAGCTGCAAGGCGGTAAGTACGCCTCGGTTATCATCGACAATCAGGATGTTTCCATTTTTTTTTGCCATAAACTATTTCTGTTTTCTGCAGGCAAAGTTAATGATTTATCTGTATTATAT
>NZ_JBCNZM010000062.1:0-10515 GCF_040227615.1 Bacteroides sp. RTP31139st1_H2_RTP31139_211217
AAAGCTTTCGTTTTGAAGTCATAATAGTAACACATTTATTAGTTTGTAAATGTGTCTACCTATATCAGGATAAGACAAACCCTTTCTGAAGTAATGAAAAGGAGGGCGTTCCTTTGCATTTTCAATTAAATTCCATAGCTTTGTTCTTTGAAAACCTATATATAAAACCCTACGAATATGACCAAATTTGAAATAGAAGAGAAAATAGTCTCCATGCTCAAGACCGTATTCGACCCGGAAATACCGGTAAATGTATACGACCTGGGACTGATTTACAAAATAGACGTCTCCGACCAGGGAGAAGCCTCCATCGACATGACGCTGACTGCCCCCAACTGTCCGGCAGCCGACTTCATCATGGAAGATGTGCGCCAGAAGGTGGAATCCATCGACGGCGTAACCTCCGCCACCATCAATCTCGTTTTCGAACCCGAGTGGGACAAGGACATGATGAGCGAAGAAGCGAAACTGGAACTGGGATTCCTTTAAATCAGTTGAAAGTTCAAAGTTGAAAATGGAAAGTTGAAAATGAAGAATGTATATTTCCTCTCGGATGCTCACCTGGGCTCACGAGCCATCGAACACGGACGAACCCAAGAACGGAGGCTGGTCAACTTCTTGGACAGCATCAAGCACAAGGCATCGGCCGTATACCTGCTGGGAGACATGTTCGACTTCTGGTACGAATTCCGTACCGTAGTGCCCAAAGGATACACCCGCTTTCTGGGCAAGCTGTCCGAACTGACCGACCTGGGAGTAGAAGTCCACTTTTTCACGGGAAACCATGACCTTTGGTGCGGCGACTATCTGACCAAGGAGTGCGGCGTCATGATACACCGCGAACCGCTGACCACCGAAATCTTCGGAAAAGAGTTCTACCTTGCCCACGGTGACGGGCTAGGCGACCCGGACAAGAAGTTCAAGATGCTGCGCGCCATGTTCCGCAGCCGTACCCTACAGACGCTGTTCTCTGCCCTGCACCCCCGCTGGAGCATGGAGCTGGGACTGAACTGGGCCAAGCACAGCCGCTTGAAACGCATAGACGGGAAAGAACCCGCATACATGGGAGAAAACAACGAATACCTGGTGCTCTACACCAAGGAATACCTGAAAAGCCATCCCAACATCAACTACTTCATCTACGGTCACCGCCACATCGAACTGGACCTGATGCTGAGCAGTACCGCCCGCATCCTCATCCTCGGCGACTGGATAAACTACTTTTCGTACGCCGTCTTTGACGGCGAGAACCTCTTCCTTGAGAATTTTGTGGAGGGAGAGACGAAGCTATAACCCGCATTTCCAAACTGTTAACCATCATACCATTACCACCCATGAAACCTTTAAGACTGAAAAACATGATTGCCGGATGCCTGCTCGCAGCAGGAGCATTGCCGATATGGGGACAATCCGGCGCCCCGACACTTGTCATCCGCATTGACGATCTCGGTGCCCTGCATTCCGTCAACGAAGCCTGCATCCAGACCTACCGCTCGGGTATTGCCCGCAGCGTGGAAGTGATGCCCGTAGCAGCCTGGTATCCAGAAGCCATCAAGATGCTGAAAGAAAATCCGGGACTGGACGTCGGCCTGCACCTCGTCATCACCAGCGAGTGGGAGAACGTGAAGTGGCGTCCGCTGACCCACTGCCCCAGCCTGACGGACGAGAACGGCTATTTCTACCCGATGATGTTCCCTAACCCCGCCTATCCGGGACAGTCCATCATGGAGCAGAAATGGGACATCAAGGAGATAGAGCAGGAGTTCCGCGCACAGATAGAGACGACGCTGAAAAGCATTCCGCAACTCAGCCATCTGTCCGGACACATGCTCTCCACCGGTTTCAGCAAGGAAGTGAACGAGCTGGTGCAACGGCTCGCCAAAGAATACAACCTGCCGTCCATCGACCGCATGGACTCCTCCAAGGACTACCGGTTTACCTACATCGGGTACGACGGCCCCAAAAGAACCGCCGAAGAAAAGGAGGCTAGCTTCATCAAAGCATTGGAGAAGTTGCAACCGGGCCAGCGCTACCTTTTCTTAGACCACCCGGCACTGGACAACGATGAAATGAAAACCGTCTTCCACATCGGATATGAGGACGTGGCGCTGGACCGCCAGGGAGTGACCGACCTGCTGACAAGCCCCCGCGTCCGGAAAGCCATTGAGGACAAAGGCATAAAGCTGATTTCCATCAACCAACTGACCAAGGGCCTGCCCCGCGCCGCCGCTACTCCGAAGCTGGACAAGGCCATGAACAGATATCTGGATGCCGTAAAGAAAGCCGGACAAGACCTGCACAGTATCATGATTGTGCAACACGGCAATGTCATTGCCGAAGAATGGATGGGCGAAGGGAAAGAGGATGAGCCTCACATCCTGAACTCCGTCAGCAAGACATTCACCGCCACCGCCGTGGGACTTGCCGCCTCCGAAGGCAGGCTGAAGCTGACGGACAAGGTCATCTCCTTCTTCCCCGACAAGCTTCCGGCAACCGTCAGCGAAAATCTGGCAGCCATGACCGTACGCGACCTGCTGACCATGAACTGCGGGCACGACACCGACCCCACCGGAACGGTACGCAAAAAGGCGGACGCCGATTGGGTGCAGGAGTTCCTTGCCTTCCCCGTGGAGCACAAGCCCGGTACCTTCTACACCTACAACAGCCTGGGAACCTACATGCTCTCAGCCATCGTACAGAAAGTGACGGGCGAGAAAGTGGTGGATTATCTCTATCCCCGTCTGTTCCGCCCGCTTGGCATCGTCAACGCCCGGTGGCAGGAAAGCCCGCAAGGCATCAATACCGGAGGCTGGGGGTTGTACCTCAAAACGGAAGACCTTGCCAAGATGGGACAACTGTTCCTGCAGAAAGGAAACTGGAACGGACAGCAGATTCTGCCCGAAGAATGGGTAAAGGAGGCATCTGCCTGCCAAGTGCCCTCACTGCCCGCCGGCATGAAACCGGAGATGCTGAAGAAAGCGAAGATGAGCGCCAAGACAAGCGACTGGCTGCAGGGCTACGGCTACCAGATGTGGCGCTGCCGCCACAACGCCTACCGTGCCGATGGTGCCAACGGACAATACATACTGGTGTTGCCGGACAAGGATGCCGTCATTGCCGTCACCGCCAACATCCCCGACATGCAGGCAGAGCTGAATCTAATATGGAAGTACCTGCTGCCCGCGCTATAAAACGTTTATTCTTATAAACGATTACGAAAAAGTGAAGGTTACCGGAACTTTTTCCCGGCATGGTTGTAATAACATCATAACATTAAAAACATTAGCGTCATGGATGATATGATTTACAGAAACGACCCGATTGCCGAAGAGAACATAGACCCGCACGGACGTCCGGCAACGGATGAATTCGAGGAATGGAGCGAAGAGGTCTCCGAACGGACAGATACCGGATACAAGGACCAGAAAATAAAATCTGCCAAGGAACGGGAGAAACGTATCCGGGAGATGGATGAAATTATAAAGAAGGACCTTAAGGAATAAATAGACAGCCACCACAGATTACACGGATTCTCACAGATTAGTCTCTTATACTTGATATCAGAGCTTCCAATCTGTGAGAATCCGTGTAATCTGTAGTGACTTTCTATTATTTGTATCCACCAGCCTTGGCTATGCGTTTCGGGATTTCCGTGTTGTCCATCTTACCCACGAACAGCTTGGAGCCTGCACCTACTGCGAATACCGGCACATATCCGGCTGTATGGCCACCGCTGGTCCAGCCTACCATGGCAATCTGGCTCATTACCTTCTTGGCGGCAACAGCCAGGGGCTCAGTCTTGGCATAAAGACTTTCCTCAAACACTACATGCTTGTTCACGAATGATTCTTCGTAAGCATCACGCAGCATCTTCTCCTGCTCCCAGCTCACCGGCAGTTCTTTCCAGAAACCCATCTTTTCTGCCAGGAATTCCTTCATTTCCGGCCAGTTGATAACCTTGCGCATCTTGCGTAAGTCCGTGATGGAACGTGAAAGGATATCCTGAGACTGCTTCTGCTTGGCAAGGGCTTTCAGTTGAAGCTCGTACTTACCGGTACCCAGACCCAGACCACCGGTTTCATGGTCGGCAGTTACCACAATCAGCGTTTCTTTGGGATGCTTCTTATAGAACTCGTAAGCCACCTTGATGGCGTTGTCCATATCCACCACTTCCTCAAAGACTGTGGCGGGGTCGTTTCCGTGGCAGGCCCAGTCAATCTTTCCACCTTCAACCATCAGGAAGAAACCCTTGTTACTGCCTTTGGTCAGGAAAGAGATGGCACTTTCGGTAATTTCGGCCAGCGTCAGGTCGCCTTCCTGGCGGTCGATGGCATAGGGCAGGCAAGAAGGCTCTGCCCCTTCTTTCTGGATAAGAATCATCTTGTCCGCCTGGGCAGACTTCGACTTATATTCGTCAAGGCCCCTTGCAACGGTATAGCCGGCTTCTTCAAAGATAGGGAAGATGCTCGGAGCCTCTTTCTTATCGGCAGTGGTAGTCGGTTTCAAGAAACCACCGCCTGCATAGAAGTCGAAACCGGCTTTCGGCAGGTCGAGGGCTATCTCGTAATACATGCCACGGTCCGGCTGATGGGCATAGAATGCGGCGGGAGTAGCATGGTCTACACTGACGCTGGTAGTTACCCCAACTTTCTTACCGGACTTTTTGGCTCTCTCGGCCACACTCTGAAGCACACTCTTGTTATCGTCCATACCAATGGCGCCGTTGTAGGTCTTTGCACCGGTAGCCAGGGCTGTTCCGGCAGCAGAAGAGTCAGTCACCGAGTTGGTGGCAGAAAAGGTAGTTGCCATGCTGGCAACCGGGAAAGAAGTGAACAGCAAAGGCTTTACACCGATGCGCCCTTCTTGTTCGGCCAGATACATCTCCGTACCGTTCACCTGGTTCACACCCATTCCATCACCGATGAAATAAAACACGTACTTCGCCTGCTGGGCATAGGCCATGCCGCTGGTCAGCAGTACAAAGAACAACACATACATTAATCGTTTCATAAGCAGTTCTTATTTAAAGTTATTCGAGAAATTGCCTTTATTGTTTTTAACCGAGTAACAAAGATAGGTATTTTAAAGGATTCGGAAAACATTTCGCCCCTACAAATACATTACATATTTGCAGGGGCGAAACCACATCCGGACTCCGGGAAGCCGGAACCGGGAAATATTACAGCGATATTACTTCTTCAGAATATCCATCGTGTCCGAAGCAATCATCAGTTCCTCGTCAGTGGGGATTACCACCACCTTCACCTGAGAATCTTCGGTAGAGATAACCATTTCTTCACCGCGTACTTTGTTCTTCTCGGCATCCAGCTTTATGCCCATGAATTCCAGGCCTTCACATGCACCCCAGCGGGCACTTGCCTGATTCTCGCCGACACCACCGGTAAATACCACGATATCCACACCACCCAAAGCAGCGGCATAGGCACCGATATATTTCTTGATGCGGTAGAAGTACATTTCTTCAGCCAGAACAGCCTTCGGATTGCCGGCAGCTACGGCATTTTCCAGGTCGCGCATGTCACTGGATTCACCGAAGATACCCAGCACACCGCTCTTCTTGTTCAGCAGGTTGGAGATGCCGTTGGCATCCAGACCCTCTTTCTCCATGATGAAGGAAACGGCACCGGCATCAATATCACCACTGCGGGTACCCATCATCAGACCTTCCAGCGGGGTCAAGCCCATGCTGGTGTCTACACACTTACCGTCCTTGATGGCAGTAATGGAACCACCGTTGCCAATGTGGCAAGTGATGATTTTCTTTCCTTCCGGCTCTACACCTAGGAACTCGCAGACGCGCTGCGATACGTAGCGGTGTGAGGTTCCGTGGAAACCATAACGGCGTACGCCGTACTTTTCATAAAGTTCGTAAGGCACGGCATACAGATAGGCATGCTTCGGCATGGTCTGATGGAAAGCCG
Source organism: Bacteroides sp. RTP31139st1_H2_RTP31139_211217 (assembly GCF_040227615.1). Taxonomy (NCBI): domain Bacteria; kingdom Pseudomonadati; phylum Bacteroidota; class Bacteroidia; order Bacteroidales; family Bacteroidaceae; genus Bacteroides; species Bacteroides sp. RTP31139st1_H2_RTP31139_211217. Next base: position 5,943 of record NZ_JBCNZM010000062.1, read on the forward strand.
TATCGAACACACCAATCTGCGGAACATTAGGCAGAATGGCAGATATTGCATTTACCCCCTTCAGGTTAGCAGGATTGTGGAGCGGAGCCAGGTCGTTGCAGGCAGTGAAGGCGGCAAGCACTTCCGGCGTCAGCCGTACAGACTCGCTGAACTTTTCGCCTCCATGCACCATACGGTGACCTACGGCATTGATTTCGTCCAAAGACTTGATGGCTCCATATTCAGGGCTTGTCAAAGTGTTCAGGATAAATTCCACACCTACGGTATGCTCTGGAATGTCCTTCTCAAGAACTTTCTTCTCGCCACTGGGCAAGGTGAACTTCAGGAAAGAGTCCTTCAAACCAATTTTTTCGATACCACCCTGGGCGATAACTTCTTTCCGGTCCATATCAAACAATTTGTATTTGATGGACGAGCTACCGCAGTTCAATACTAAGATTTTCATACTATATATCAGATTTAAAAGTTATTCAGCATTCTTTTTGGCAGCAATGGCCTGATTGGCAGTGATGGCAATCATGCGATACACATCCTCGATGGAGCAACCGCGTGAAAGGTCGTTCACCGGACGGGCGATACCTTGTAGGATAGGTCCTACGGCATCAGCATGTCCCAGACGTTGCACCAGTTTGTAGGAGATGTTGCCCACTTCGAGGCTGGGGACAACCAATACGTTAGCATGTCCGGCGATAGAAGAACCCGGAGCCTTGCTTGCACCTACTTCCGGCACCAAAGCTGCATCGGCCTGCAACTCACCGTCGATGGCAATATCGGGAGCCATCTCCTTGGCAATCTTCAATGCCTCAACCACTTTATCCACCACTTCGTGCTTGGCAGAGCCCTTGGTAGAGAAGCTCAGCATGGCAACTTTCGGGTCGAGACCGGCAACTGCCTGGGCTGTACGTGCCGTACATACGGCAATCTGTGCCAATTGTTCTGCATCGGGCACCGGAGTCACAGCCACGTCACCCATCACCAGGATACCGTTCTTTCCATATTCAGGAGCATGTGTCAGCAGCAGCATGGCACCCGAAACGCAAGTGATGCCCGGGGAAGTCTTGATAATCTGCAAAGCAGGGCGAAGTACATTACCCGTAGTGTTGCGTGCACCTGCCAACTGGCCGTCAGCGTCGCCGTTCTTTATAATCAGGCAGCCCAGATAAAGCGGATCGACAACCAACTTGCGAGCCTCTTCGATGGTCATGCCTTTCTTTTTGCGGAGCTCGCAAAGCAGTTGGGCATATTCTTCTTTCTTAGGATGGTCTTCCGGGTCGATAATGGTAGCTTTGTTTATATTTCCCAGCCCCCACTCTTTGGCACAAGCCTCTATCTCGGCAGGTTTTCCAAGGATAATCAAGTCGGCTACTCCGTCAGTCAGGATTTGATTGGCAGCTTTCAGTGTACGCTCTTCCGTACCCTCGGGAAGAACAATTCGTTGGCGGTTTGCTTTGGCACGCTCAACAATTTCGTTAATTAATCTTTGCATGATATTTTAATTGTCTATTAAGAATCGGCAGTATGTGTTATTCACGCCGCAAAAGTACACAATTTTGCAATATCTACATTGCAAACATCGGTCTTTTTACCGTTCAGACCATAATTATTATAATATTTAACATTAGGTATTCCCAGCATTCATGTGTACGCACACGTGCCCCTCTGCAACAAACAATTACCCGTCCGGCAGGAACAACCCGCCCGACTCTACAAACGACATAAAAAAAATCAGGATACAACGATAACAAGCAATACATAGAATACCTACCTTTGCAGCGTTTTCAACGTATAACAATAGGTATTATAATAATATGATTCGTCAATGCGCCATCCTTTTCGGATGCTTAGCTTTGGGTGAACTGATTGTTTTCTTTACGGGTATCAAGTTACCTTCCAGCATCATCGGTATGCTGTTGCTCACCCTATTCTTGAAATTGGGTTGGATTAAACTGCACTGGGTGCAGGGTATGTCCGACTTCCTGGTTGCCAACCTGGGCTTCTTCTTCGTACCGCCCGGTGTAGCTCTCATGCTTTACTTCGATGTCATCGCCTCCGAGTTCTGGCCGATAGTGACCGCTTCCATAATCAGCACCCTGCTGGTGATTGTAGTCACCGGATGGGTTCATCAACTAACACGTAAAATCAAATGAACTTTTTAGAAAACGAATTTTTCCTATTGGCTGTCACCTTCGGGATTTTCTTTCTGGCCAAACTCCTGCAGAAAAAGACCGGCATCATGTTGCTGAACCCCATCCTGCTGACAATTGCCATCCTCATTGTCTTCCTGAAGATGACACATATCAGTTATGAGACCTACAATGAAGGAGGACATCTGATAGAATTCTGGCTGAAACCCGCTGTTGTAGCCCTGGGAGTCCCCCTATACCTCCAATTGGAAACGATTAAGAAACAGCTGCTCCCCATCATGCTGTCACAACTTGCCGGCTGCATTGTGGGAGTTATCTCTGTCGTGCTGATAGCTAAATTGATGGGGGCTTCCGACGAGATTATCTACTCCCTGGCGCCCAAGTCGGTCACTACGCCGATAGCCATGGAAGTAACTAAGTCGCTGGGCGGCATTCCCTCACTTACCGCCGCCGTAGTGGTCTGTGTAGGCTTGCTGGGAGGAATACTGGGCTTCAAGACCATGAAACTGACCCACATCGGCAGTCCTATGGCACAAGGCCTTTCCTTGGGAGCCGCCGCCCACGCGGTAGGAACTTCCACAGCCATGGACATCAGCCGCAAATACGGCGCATTCGCCAGCCTCGGCCTGACCCTGAATGGTATTTTCACTGCATTGCTGACCCCAACTATTCTGCGATTATTAGGGCTACTCTAACAAAATCTTCTTATTTTTGTTATCTATAATCATAACCAACTAAAAACAACGTATGATTTCATTTAAAGATATCGAATTACAAGACAAAGAACTGATTACTTCCTATACACAGAACAGTCCGCGACGGAATTGTGACCTCTCATTCTCCAACCTATGCAGCTGGCGTTTTCTATACAATACAAAGTTTGCCATCATGGACGGCTTCCTCCTGCTGAAATTCTGGGCAAACGACGAACTGGTGTACATGATGCCGATAGGTAACGGAGATTTGACAAAAGTACTGGACGCACTGGTCGAAGACGCACACCGGGAAGGGGAACCTTTCTGCCTGCTGGGAATATGTTCGGGCATGTGCTCGGAACTGGAAGCCTTCATGCCCGGAAAATTCCAGTTCACAGCAGACCGGGACTATGCCGATTACCTCTATCTGCGTACAGACCTCGCCACGCTTGCCGGAAAGAAATTCCAGTCCAAACGGAATCATGTCAACAAATTCAAACGCACCTATAATTACGAATATACTCCCATCACTCCCGACCGCATCCAGGAATGTCTGGACCTGGAAGCCGAATGGTGTAAGGCCAACAATTGCGACCAGCATGAAGGAACGGGCAACGAACGTCGCGCACTGGTCTACGCCCTCCACAATTTTGAAGAACTGGGATTGACCGGAGGCATCCTGCATGTAGACGGCAAAATTGCCGCCTTCACTTTCGGAATGCCCATCAACCAAGATACCTTCGGAGTACATGTGGAAAAGGCCGACACCAGCATAGACGGAGCGTACGCAATGATTAACTATGAATTTGCCAACCATATCCCCGAACAATATGTCTACCTCAACCGTGAAGAGGATTTGGGTATTGAAGGATTGCGCAAGGCCAAACTTTCGTACCAGCCTGCCATTATTCTGGAAAAATACGTGGCATGCCTGAAAGATGAACCGGTGGAAGCTATCAAATGGTGAGAGTAAGGATTAGAGATTAAGGATTAAAAGGATAAGGGATTGATGATACGGGAAAAGGTAAAGAACTTATGGAAGCTCTGTTTCAATGATAGCGAGGAATTTACTGAACTGTATTTTCGGCTCCGCTACAACAATGATATCAATATTGCCATCCAAAGCGGCGAAGAAGTGATTGCCGCCCTACAGATGTTGCCTTATCCTATGACGTTCGAAGGAGAAGATATTCATACGGCCTATATATCCGGCGCCTGCACACACCCTGATTACCGTAACCGGGGCGTAATGCACGAGCTGTTATCACAAGCCTTTGCACGGATGCTACACAATAATGTCGCCTTATCCACCCTGATACCGGCAGAACCGTGGCTGTTCGACTACTATGGCCGCAGCGGTTATGCCCCCGTATTCCGCTATGCCGAAGAGACCTTTATCGCTTCCGGTACACCGACAGCCGATACGGGCCTTACTTTGGAAATGTCTGCCGAATATACTGAAAAAAGATATGAATATCTCGACCGGAAATTGCGGGAGCGCCCTTGCTGCATCCAGCATACGGAAGAGGATTTCCAGGTTATCATTGCCGATTTACAACTGGGACAGGGCTTCGTTTGCACATTGAGCAATGGGGAGGAAATCACGGCTTTGGCCATTACCTATCCGATAGGGAAAGCCAACTGGCGCATTGGAGAAATCGTGTCGGATACTCCCGCAACAAAAACTTTACTGCTTCAACATATCTGCCAAAGCTTGAATCTCCCGTCCATCCG
>NZ_JBCNZM010000062.1:10525-26409 GCF_040227615.1 Bacteroides sp. RTP31139st1_H2_RTP31139_211217
GGTTCTCACTCCTCCCGCTACCGGTGAAAGCCAACTTTTGGGCATGGCACGCATCATCAATGCCAAAACCATGCTGCAACTCTATGCTACGGCCCATCCGGAACTGGAACTCAGCATTCATCTCACCGATGAGCAGGTCAGTGCCAATAACGGCTACTACTACCTGAACAATGGTAAATATATGAATAGTGCCAAGCGTCTGCCGGGCAGCCACTTGGCACTTACAATCGGTGAACTCACCGAAAAAATATTTGCAACATCAAGCCCATATATGAGCCTGATGTTGAACTAGCATTATAATCCGCTGAAGTCGACTCCCTCAAATACCAGCGAAGGAATCTGCCATGAACGGTTCGGTTGAGGGTCATTGCCCACAGCAACCAAGGAATTCCATAAAGTAACCATGTTACCCGTCACATTCATTTCGTTGACGGGCTGTGTCAGCTTGCCGTCTTCAATAAGGAAACCCTCTATACCATAAGAGAAGTCACCGGTACTGCTATTGCTGTTACCGCCATTGAAGCCCGTAACCAAGATGCCTTGTTTAATATCTGCAACCAATCCGTTCAGGTCCTTATCGCCCGGTGTCAGAATTAGACGTGAAGGTGCACTGATAGTAGGAGCTATATCCATCTTCTTACCATTGTAGGTATCGATGAAATAAGTTTTCAGCACGCCTTTGTCAAAAACAGTGCGGGGTTCGGTAGCCACACCCTCATTATCGAAATAGCGTGAACCGTTTGCACCGATAGCATGCGGCTCGTCACGCAACGTGAAGAGGTCGGAAGCCACTTTCGTATCCAGCTTGTCCATCAGGAAGGAATTCTTTTGTTGCAAAGCACTGCCATACAATGCACTTAGCATCGGGCTGAGCAGATTTCCCACATTCATAGGGTCAACCACCATTGTATATTTACCCGACTTTGCTTTCTTCTGTCCCAGCTTGCGCAATACGCGTTCCAATGCCTTGGCACCGATTCCCGCCTTCGTCAATTTATCATAGAACAGAGCCGAGTCGTACCAGTAATCCTGAGGACGCGCTTCACCTTCTCCCTTAATGGATACACTGGCTGAGACAGAGAACCAGGTACTCTTCGACTCGCCTTCAAATCCGTTGCTTATCAAACGATAGGAAGAACCCTCACCATCACTATAAGAAGAATCAACCGAAATGATACGCTCATCCTTGCCCAATACCTCCTCTGCAGCAGCACGGGCAATCGCCACTTTATCATCCGGGTTGACTTCATAGAGTTTCTTATCAAAAAGCTGCAAGTCAGGCTTGCCTCCTTTATAGTAGCGTGCAGGGTCGGCCAGCATACGCGACTCATCCACCGCCAGATAGCGGGTAGACTCTATACCATTCGTGATAAGAGTTTCCAATTCTTTCTTATCCAGCCGATTGGTGGAAAAAGAGCCGAAACGTCCGTCCACATAAAGATTCAATCCCAAACCATTCTCCGTAGACTGCTGCAAACGGTCCATTTTGCCGTCACGCAGTTCAAAAGAAGAATTAGAATTTGTATATAGCACCAGTTTGGCTGCCTGGCAACCGTTCTTCAAGGCATATTCCATTGCCCATTGTGCCAATTTCTTATTGTCGTCTGTAATCATGTCTTTAATTGATAGTTGATAATTAACTTTCTCCTCCTACAGTCAGCTTGCTGACTAGTGCCGATGGCATACCGCAGGTAACGGGACAAGACTGACCGTCTTTACCACAAGTCCAAGTACCGTTGTCAATCTTATCGTTATTTGCCACCATCGTGATGTCAGCCAATGCTTTCGGACCATTACCGATGATATTTATATCCTTGACGGGCTGCGTCAGCTTGCCATCCTCAATCAAGTAACCCGACTTCACAAAGAAGGTAAAGTCTCCGGCACCGATTTGCACCTGGCCATTGGTAAACTGGTCACAATAGATACCTTTCTTCACGGTGGAGATAATGTCCGCTTCCTTCATATTGCCGGCTTCCATATAAGTGGCACGCATACGGGGGATAGGAGTATTACGGAAAGTATCGCGACGTCCGTTTCCGGTAGGAGCCACCCCGTAATGCTTGGCACTGATGCGGTCGTGCAGATAGCTGGTCAGGATACCTTCTTTCACAATATAGGTCTTCTGGCCTTCCACACCCTCATCGTCAAAGTTCACGGCTCCGCGGTTGAAGGCAATGGTACCATCATCCACCACATTGATATGCTCGTTGCACACCTTCTTGCCAAACAAGTCGCAGAAGATGGAAGTACGCTTACGGTTAAAGTCAGCCTCAAAAGCATGTCCTATGGCTTCGTGTAACAAGATGCCCGAACCACCCGCTCCCATCACGACAGGCATTTCACCGCCTTTGGGCTTCACTGCCTTGAACAAGATGGAGGTCTTATCCACAGCTTCACGCGCAAGGGTATCCACAATATCGTCCGTCATGAATTCAAACCCTTTGCGGTAAGAACGACCGGCATAACCGTTCTCCATTTTTCCATTCTCTTCCATAATACACACGGCCATGAAAGAGACCATTGGGCGGTAATCATAGTAGCTCACGCCCTCTGAGTTACAGAATAAGACATGAGAAGTACTGTCTACAAGAGACGCCTGGACCTTGCGCACCCGGTTGTCCAGAGAAAAAATCTTTTCGTTCAGTTTCTCCAGATAAGGAATCTTTGCCTTAAGGCTCACGTCTTCCCAAGGTTCGGTGACGGCATAACGGCTTTTGGCAATCGTCTTCTCCGTCAGCCCCACAGGCTTTCCGGCCTTACCCGAAGAAGCTATACGGGCAGCCGTACGGGCAGCACGCAGCATTTCTTCTACGGTCACGCCTTCTACATAGGCATAGCCAGTCTGGTCGCCTGCTAATACGCGCACGCCCATACCGAAGTCAATGTTGGCTCCACAATTGTTTACTTTACCGTCCATCAGAACCACACTATTATTAAACGTGTGCTCAAAATAGAGGTCGGCATAATCTCCGCCTTTTTCCAGAGCGGCAGCCATCACTTTCTTCAAGTCAGCTTCCGTCACGCCAAAGTGAGCCATTGCCGAAGCTACGGCAGACTGATTATCTGCTCCTCCCAAAGCTCCGCGTACTGACGCAGGCATAGCCAACGAGGGTACTGCCAGCGAGCCTAACATCGCCAGACTTCCCGTCCGTAAGAAATTTCGTCTATCCATCCTTTTCAGTTATTAGTTATAAGATATTGTTTTTATTTTATATCATAGTTATATGACGTAAAAATAGGGGATTTTGTCACACCTCAGCTTTCCTTTGTTAACAAACTTTCCAATTCCTCAGCATTTAAGCGCAGATAGAATTGTCCTTTATAAGCCACTGAAATACCTCCGGTCTCCTCCGATACAATGATAGCATGCGCATCAGACACCTGGGAAATTCCCATGGCAGCACGATGCCTCAGCCCCAGTTCCTTAGGAATGTCCAGATTATGGGAAACAGGCAGGATACATCCCGCCGCTTTGATACGTTTCTTACTGATAACCATCGCTCCATCGTGCAACGGACTGTTCTTAAAGAAAATATTCTCAATCAGACGCTGGTTTATATCGGCATTGATAATTTCTCCCGTACGCACCACATCATCCAAAGGCAAATTATGTTCAATGACAATCAAGGCACCAACCTTCTGCTTCCCCATGCTGATACATGCCATTACCACCGGCATGATGTCGTCATGTTCCAACTTCTCTTTCTTATTGCCGGTGAAGAAGCGTACCAGCGCACTGGCATGCTGATGCGAGCCGAGTGTCAGCAAGAAGCGCCGTATCTCGTCCTGAAACAAAATGATAAGCGCCAGCACGCCCACACTGACCAGCTTGTCGAAGATGGAGCCGAGCAATTTCATCTCCAGCACCTGCGACACCACCAGCCATATCAGGATAAACACCAGGATACCCGTAAACACATTGATAGAGCCGGAGGCTTTCATCAGCTTATACGTATAGTACAGCAAGAAAGCCACTAACAGAATATCTATAAAATCTTTTATTCCAAATTCAAAAAACACGATATTGAATGATTAGGGGTTAGGGATTAGGAATTATTTCGCATGGCTTGCACAATCCGTACGGTTTCCACGGCTTCTTTCACGTCGTGTACGCGGAGAATGTCAGCACCTTTCAGCAAACAGATGGTATCGAGCACCGTAGTACCATTCAGCGCCTCCTGAGGAGTAATGTCCAACAAGCGGTATATCATCGATTTACGTGAAACGCCTACCAGCAAAGGCAACTCAAAAATACGGAACTCTTCCAGATGGGACAGCAATTCATAGTTATGCTCCATTGTCTTTCCAAAGCCGAAACCGAGGTCCAGAATGATGTCTTTTACACCTAAGTCACGTAATTGCTGCACCTTGCGCGCAAAATACAAGAAAACCTCTTTCAGAAGATTGTCGTAATGAGGATGCTGCTGCATACTTTGCGGAGTGCCTTGCATGTGCATCATAATATAAGGTACGTTCAATGCCGCAACGGTATGGAACATATTCGCATCCATCTCACCGGCCGCAATATCATTGATGATGGCAACACCATACTCTTCCACACACATTCTTGCCACATCCGCCCTAAAAGTGTCTACCGACACCACAGCATCCGGCTGTATCTCAAAAAGTATTTTCAGGCCCATACGCAACCGTTCCATCTCTTCCCTGGCAGAGACATTGTCGGCATTGGGACGGGAAGAGTAAGCGCCTATGTCAATAATGGCCGCTCCCTCCGAAACTATCTGTTTCACCCGGCGTGCTATTTCCACCTCTGTCTGTGTACGGCTACCGGCATAAAAGGAATCGGGAGTAACGTTCAGTATGCCCATGACACGGGGTTGAGAGAGGTCGAGCAGCGAACCGTTGACATTTATATATCGGGCAGTTGTAATTTCCATAGGCAGTCTGTTCTATATAGTACCTGCAAATGTAAACAAAAAAGTGGTTTCAAAATACATAAACTCATAAAACTGATAAGTTTTTTGCTTGTACCCGGGAAGGGAGAGGATTAAAACTATATCTTTGCACGATGGTTTACCACAGATTACACAGATTCACACAGATTGATTTAATTATAAAGTCATGGATATAACAGCTATACATCAGATATTCCTAACATGCACCAGTGTCACTACTGACAGCCGTAACTGCCCCCAAGGCTCTTTATTCATTGCGCTGAAAGGCGAGTCGTTCAACGGAAATGCCTTTGCCGCCCGGGCGCTGGAAAGCGGAAGTGCTTATGCCATAGTGGACGAAGAAGCCTATGCCCCTGAAGGCGATACACGATACATCGTGGTGGAAAACAGCTTGAAAACCTTGCAACAACTTGCCAATTACCACCGTCGGCAGATGCGTACACCCATCATCGGCATTACGGGTACAAACGGAAAGACTACTACCAAGGAACTGATGTCCACCGTACTTTCGCAAACTCACAACGTGCTCTATACCTTGGGAAATTTGAACAATCACATCGGTGTTCCCCTCACCTTGCTTCGCCTGCGCCCTGAACACGACCTTGCCGTGGTGGAAATGGGTGCCAGCCACCCGGGAGACATCAAGGAGCTGGTAGAGATAGCCGAACCTGACTACGGGATCATTACCAACGTAGGAAAAGCCCATCTGGAGGGATTCGGCTCTTTTGAAGGAATCATCAAGACCAAAGGAGAGATGTACGACTATCTGCGGACGCGGAAAGAAGCTACCATCTTTATCCATAACGACAACCCCTACTTGAAAAAGATAGCCTACGGACTCCACCAGATTGCCTACGGCAGTGAGGACGGGCTGTACATCAACGGACACGTCACCGGCAATTCTCCTTACCTCACCTTCGAGTGGAAAACGGACAACGAAAGCAAATATCACGAAGTACAAACCCGGCTTATCGGTGAATATAACTTCCCCAATGCTCTGGCAGCTGTCACCATCGGACATTTTTTTGGTGTGGAACCGGAGAAAATAGACAAGGCACTGGCCGGATATACCCCGCAAAACAACCGTTCACAACTGAAAAAAACAGCGGACAACACTCTGATTATCGATGCCTATAATGCCAATCCCACAAGCATGATGGCTTCCATTAGTAACTTTCGGAACATGCAGGCCGAAAACAAAATGTTGATATTGGGAGATATGCGGGAGTTGGGTAAAGACAGTGCCGACGAGCACCAGAAGATTGCAGACTATCTGGAAGAATGCGGATTCAAGGATGTAGTTCTTGTAGGGGAATTGTTTGCCGCCACACGCCACTCTTATCAGAGTTATCCCGATGTAACCGCACTCATCGCAGAGCTGCAAAGAGAGAAACCTTGCGGGAAAACAATTCTGATAAAAGGGTCGAACGGCATCAAGCTAAGTTCCGTAGTTGAATACTTATAATCCTATTTCATCCTTGGCCTTAAAATGAAATAGCCGACCATTGATGCAAGCACCGCTCCCGTGGTATTGGCCGCAAAATCCAGCCAGTCTCCACCACGGTATGTCGTGCAGTATTCTTGCAGCAACTCCACCATTCCGCTGAACAAAACGGGACAGACAAACGCCCCTGCCCATGCATGCCATAAAGGGGCGTTGTCTCTCCGGTGAGCGCGAAGAAACTCCAGCCACAGCATTCCTGACATGCCGAAATACATACAGATATGCACCACCTTGTCTATATTGGGAATCTTGCTTATTTCTGTAGAAGGCGGTTTAAAGAATGAAAGATAAATCACCGTCAGAATAATAAAAAGCGACACCGGATATTTCTTAATATAATATAGCATATACCAAATTATCAACGAACTGTGCGCAAAAGTACAGAACATTTTCTATATTTGCATGTTTTAGCTGGTATTAATAACGAATTGAAAGAAAAATCTACGTTTTATGACAAAAAGTGACAGAGCCAACTTCGGAAGCAAATTAGGCGTCATACTTGCCTCGGCAGGCTCCGCAGTCGGTTTAGGCAATATCTGGCGTTTCCCGTTTGAGACCGGGAATCACGGAGGTGCGGCATTTATCCTTGTATACTTGGTTTGCGTGCTCATTCTCGGCATCCCCATCATGATTGCAGAATTCCTCATCGGCAGGCGCTCGCGTGCCAATACGGCAAGGGCTTATCAGAAATTGGCACCCGGCACGCATTGGCGCTGGGTAGGACGTATGGGCGTACTGGCCGGATTCCTTATTCTGGGATATTACTCCGTTGTGGCAGGATGGACGCTTGAGTTTATCGGCGAAGCGGCTACCAACAGTTTTGCCGGGAAGTCGGCAGCCGATTTCATCGCATCCTTCAACAGCTTTGTCAGCAACCCCTGGCGTCCGGTCATCTGGCTGGTGCTGTTCCTGCTGGCCACCCATCTCATCATTGTCAAAGGAGTGGAAAAAGGTATTGAAAAATCAGCCAAAATCATGATGCCAATGCTATTTGTCCTATTGATAATCCTTGCCATCTGCTCCATATCCCTGCCCGGAGCAGGAGCAGGCATTGAATTCCTGTTGAAACCGGACTTCAGCAAAGTGGACGGCAATGTGTTCCTTGGAGCCATGGGCCAGGCATTTTTCTCCTTGAGCTTGGGGATGGGATGTCTCTGTACATACGCTTCTTACTTCCGCAATGATACGAACCTGCCCAAAACGGCACTCAACGTGGCGGCTATCGACACCATGGTAGCCATTTTGGCAGGATTCATCATCTTCCCTGCCGCCTTCTCTGTAGGCATCAAACCGGATGCGGGTCCTAGTCTGCTATTCATCACCTTACCTAATGTCTTTCAGCAAGCGTTCGGCAATATTCCCTGGCTGGCGATACTGCTGTCTCTGATGTTCTATATCCTACTGGCATTGGCAGCACTTACTTCCACCATTTCCCTGCACGAAGTGGTAACTGCCTATCTACATGAAGAGTTCAAGTTCTCACGCAGCAAGGCAGCCAGATACGTGACAGCGGGCTGTATTTTCTTAGGAGTATTCTGCTCACTGTCTCTCGGTATCGGCAAAAGCTATACCGTATTCGGGCTAAACCTATTCGATTTGTTCGACTTTGTAACGGCCAAGCTAATGCTACCGTTAGGCGGTTTCTTCATTTCCATCTTCATAGGCTGGTATCTGGACAAGAAAATCGTATGGGAAGAAGTCAGCAACAATGGCACTCTGAAAGTATCCGTCTACAAGCTATTGATATTCATCCTGAAATATATTGCTCCGATAGGAATTGCACTGATTTTTATCAATGAACTGGGTTTTCTGAAATAGGCCATCATGCAGAACCCCTTTAAAGAATTCCTTTATTTCTCCCGGGGAGAAAGGCGCGGAATACTGGTTTTGATTACCGGCATTATTCTCGTCTTTCTCTCCGGGTATATTTATATATACCAAAGAGAGAACCGCCCCCTCTCCGATGAAGTAATCCGGCGGCAGGCCACTGCCATGGCAGAATACGAATCGTTCATCGCATCCATACAAGAAAAGGAACAAAAATGGGACAACAGACTTAAACCTTCCTCCCAAAAACAACCGACAACCGTCTCCTTGGCCCGTTTCAATCCCAATATCGCCGACTCCGTCATTTTTTGCCGACTGGGACTGCCCGGATGGATGGCGCGGAACATACTCCGCTACCGTAGTAAAGGAGGGAAGTTCCATAAGGCAGAAGATTTCCGGAAAATATATGGAATGACAGAAAAACAATATCAGACACTCCTACCCTATATCCACATCACTCCGGAAGACACAGAAACAAGAACCGTCCAGTTATACAGCTCTCCTGCAAGCAATGACAGCGCCGTTACTTTCCGAATTGCACCGGAAAAATATCCGTCTGGGACCCTTGTCGACCTGAACCGCGCCGACACCACAGAACTGAAGAAAATACCAGGCATCGGTAGTGGCATTGCCCGTCTAATCATCGGTTATCGGCAACGCTTGGGAGGATTCTACAACATCACGCAATTACAAGAAATCCATTTGGACACCACCCAATTGCAGTCCTGGTTTTCCATCGACACCCGGGCCATCCACCTCATCAACCTGAACCGTAGTAGCATAGAGAGGCTGCGTAACCATCCTTACATCAACTTCTACCAGGCAAAGGCCTTTGTAGAATACCGGAAGAAGAAAGGCGACCTTCATAGTCTGAAACCTTTTGCACTTTACGAGGAATTCTCCGATACCGATTTGGAGAAAATCAGTCACTACGTTTGCTTTGAATAACAGCATCATGCAACATTTTTCAATGTCTGATGCAACCTTTTCACCAGTCATTTCGTCTAACAAGCAGAAACACCCTAAAAACAGGAAGGCCTACTGCAATAAGGATTAGAACCATCGTATCAATATGAAAAAATTAATGATTATAACCATGCTGCTGGGCAGTATGGCACAGAATGCTTTTGCTCAAAAAATAGAAATAAAAGGAACCGTCCGCGATGCTTCCGACAAGAGTATAGAGTATGTCAATGTGGTATTACAGACCATCGACTCTACTTTTGTCGCCGGTGTGACCACAAGTCCAGAAGGAGAATTCATCTTCAAGAACACGGCTGCCGGAGATTACAGACTTGTTCTTTCCAGCATCGGGTATAATACCGGATACATCACCCTCAATGGAGTAAAGCGCCATACCGACCTTGGACCAATCGTATTAGACAGTGCTTCTATCGCACTGGAAGGAGTGACTATCACCGGCTCCAGCCAAATCAGCCGTGCCGACCGTAAACTGGTTTTCCCAACCGAAAGACAAATGAAAACTTCCACAAACGGAGTGAATCTGTTGCAGGAACTGATGCTGCCACGTATTCTGGTCAACCCCATGAACAATGAGATTGGATTGTCCGGCGGTGGAGAACTGCAATTACGCATCAATGGAGTCAAAGCCGAAATAGACGAGATAAAAGCCATTCGCCCTGCCGACATTATACGTATAGAGTACCATGACAATCCGGGACTGCGCTACGGTAATGCCGAAGTCGTTTTGGACTACATAGTGCGCCGTCCCGAAACGGGCGGAAACTTCGGTGCCGACATTTCCCAAGGATTGAACACGATGTGGGGAAACTATAATCTGTACGGCAAAGTAAACCATAAAAAATCAGAATTCGGCTTCTCCTACTACATGGGACCGCGGGATTTTAACGGCATGTACCGCGACAATGAAGAAGAATTCCACCTGGCAGACGGCACTACACTCAGACGCCTGGAGAAAGGAGAGCCCAGCAAGGCAACCATGTGCCAGCACAACCTAAACGTAAATTATAGTTTGCAGGCTTCTGAGAATTCCCTTTTCAGCGCCACCTTCCGCCTTCGAGGAAACAATCAGCCACACTGGGATTATAAAGGAACTCTCTATAATGCCAATGATGAAACGGACGTGGTAGACATGACCGACCGTACCGACCAGAGCTGGACACGTCCCTCACTGGATTTGTACTACCAACAGAATCTGAAAAACAAGCAAACCCTGGTATTCAATGTAGTAGGCACCTATAATCGGGAAAAATCGCAGCGGCTCTACCAAGAAAGCACCCCGGGGAACATATTGACCGATATTGACAACAATATCCGAGGCAACAAATACTCCCTGATTGCCGAGGCCATTTATGAGAAGCAATATTCCAAGGGGAACGCATTGAGCTTCGGTCTGAGCCATACACAGTCCTACTCTAACAATGAATACAGAAACGGGCATTATTATGAAACCAATATGCACCAAGAGAACACATACATATTCGGAGAATACCGTGGAAAGATAGACAAACTAAACTACCGGCTGGGAGTGGCCATGACTCGTTTCTACTATAATCAGAGCGGCAAGGACAAATCTACCGAGAACTACAGTTTCAACCCGAGTATCGTTCTGCACTATGCCATGTCAGACAACTCCTACCTCCGCTGGAAGGGAAACATCTATAACGCTTCTCCTTCATTGGGCGACCTCAGCGATGTGGAGCAAGCAGTGGACTCATTCCAGATACGTCGTGGCAACCCGCATCTGAAATCATATATGTGCTATCATACGGAACTGACTTACGAATGGAAAAAAGGCATCTTTTATACCAATCTATGGGGAGCCTATGACTATCGTCCCAATGCCATTATGGACGAGAAGATTCAAGAAGGCAACAAAATAGTGCAGACTTGGGACAATCAGAAGGATTGGCAGAAACTCTCCGGGCGTGCCATGCTCCGCGTAGGACCCATCCGCGACATTCTGCAATTTTCTTTTACGGGCGGTGTCAACCATTACATGAGCCATGGCAATCACTACTCGCATACCTACACCAACTGGTTTTGTGAGGCAGAAGCCTCATTAAACTACAAACAGTTCTCTCTGTTCTGGCAGATAAACACCAATTGGAACAATTTCTGGGGAGAAACCCTCTCGGGAGGAGAAAACATCCAGATGTTAGCTGTATATTACAAGCATAAGAATCTTCGGGTAGGAGTCGGTGCATTCAATCCTTTCACCGACAACTATAAAGTACAAAGCGAAAACTGGAATAAATTCGCATCCTACAAGACAAATAATTATATAAAAGAAAGCTCCCGCATGTTCCTGGTGAACTTTTCCTACAACTTCTCGTTCGGCCGCAGTTTCAAGACAGCACAGCGGAAGGTAAACAACAGTGACAATGACTCGGGAGTAATGGGCACGGGGAAATAGGCTCAGACCATTTTATTGATTTCCCCGTCAATCAGATGTATCGTCCGGTCGGTGAGCTGCGCCAGTCCTTCATCATGGGTTACGATAACAAACGTTTGTCCGAAACGGTTACGTAAATCAAAAAAGAGCTGGTGCAGTTCTTCCTTATTATGGGTATCCAAGCTGCCGGAAGGTTCATCTGCCAGCACCACTGCTGGATGATTGATGAGAGCACGGGCCACCGCCACACGCTGCTTCTCACCTCCCGACAACTCATTCGGCTTGTGGGAGGCCCGTTCGGCAAGCCCCATGAATTCAAGAATTTCCGTAGCCGCCTCCTTGGCTTCCTGCTGTCCTCTTCCGGCAATGAAGGCTGGTATCATTACATTCTCCAAAGCCGTAAACTCCGGCAGCAGTTGATGGAACTGGAACACAAAGCCGATATGGCGGTTGCGGAATGCGGAAAGTTCCTTCTCCCTCATACGGTTGACTCGTGTACCGTCAATAACCACCGAACCGCCATCCGGCATATCCAACGTACCCATGATTTGCAGCAAGGTAGTTTTACCCGCTCCACTGGGGCCTACAATGCTGACAATCTCCCCTTTCTCTATCTCCAGGTCAATACCCCGCAACACTTGCAGGTTACCGAAACTCTTCGTTATATTCTCTAAATGAATCACTAGGCTATTTACAATTTGACAATTTACTATTTACTATTTGATAGTTTTCTTTCAAGTGCTATTACTATAGTCTTTTAATTACATATTCGGCCAAATAGCAGCCAAAAACTGCGGGCATGTAGCTCACTGTTCCACAGGTGGACTTCTTGTTCATCTCGTCGTCCGTCAGCAAAACGGCATTCGGATCAGCCTGTTCGGTGCTGAAAACAACTGGAAGTTTCCGCTTTATGCCCATTTTTTGCAGACGCTTACGCACAGCCTTGCTCAACCCGCAATGATAGGTATCCCAGATATCGGCAAAGCGCACTTGCGAAATGTCACTCTTTGCTCCTGCCCCCATGCTGGACACTATCTTGATATGCCGCTTCATGCTTTCCGCTATCAAGTGGCATTTTGGAGCAAGCGTATCGATGGCATCCACCACAAAGTCATAAGCCGCATCATCCAGCAGTTCCGGTATGTTCTCATCTTTCAAGAATACGGGCAACACTCTCAGTTCCAGAGCCGGATTAATGTCCCTGAAACGTGATGCCAATATCTCCGCCTTCTTTTGCCCCAGGGTAGAATGCAGAGCCGGCAACTGACGGTTTATATTCGTAGGCTGCACGGTATCGGCATCGACAATCGTCATCCGCCCCACTCCGGCACGGCATATCATCTCGGCCGCATAAGCACCTACACCACCCAGTCCTACGACAAGTACATGTGCCCGGCGCAGGCGTTCCATTTTTTCATCTCCTAATAAAAGTTGCGTTCGTTGTTGCCAATCTTCCATTTTCACCACAGATTACACGGATTTACACAGATTTTTGTCAATTATCAATTGTCAATCGTCAATTCTTCTTGAACCATTTATAGAACCATTTGCCTACCTTCTCGTAGTGCTGCGACTCGTTGTTGCCACGCGGGTTGGAGAAGGATACCGCATCCTGCGGCTCGCCCAGTTGGTCGGGATAGAGTACTATCAGGCTGTTATTTGCAAAGTACTTGCTGATTTGTGCCGGTAGCTTCTCGAAGGAGCTGTCATAGGAGATGGAGCCGCGGCGGGCGCTGATGATGACCAGCAGATGGTCGAAATTCACTTGTCCGGTCAGTATCAGCAGGTCTCCCCAGTCGTCCAGGCGGGAAAAGTCTGTCAATGTCTGTCCATATTTGGCTTTCACCAGCCCTTGAAGATGGGCGGTAGTCTCTTCATTGGCATAAAAATGCACCCGACAGCCCAAAGTACTCCCCAACCGGCAGAAATGTTCCACCCACTTCAGGAATCCCGCCTCATACTCGGCTTTCGGAGGTACCGCCACAATCACCCGCCTAATTGTGTTAATGGGCATCAGGAACTTGGAAACCATCACCTCGCGATGCAAGCCCTTCAGCAGATTCTCCGTCAGCATACCGAAGAATGAATCCACAATATTGACTTTACGGTGCAGACCTATAACGACATCCGTTGCCGCATATTCTTTTGCTGTATGGATAATGCCCGAAGCGATATTCAAGTCGTAACGCGTGATTTGCCTCAACGGCACATCTGCCGAGGCCGTTATCATGGCAGCCTTTTCCAGATAGCGTTTCCCGCGTAGTTCGGCACTTTCAGAGCTACTATCATCGTTGATGACATTCAGTGCCAACAGATTATCCCGTTGCTTCGGGTCGCGTATCACCAAAGAAAGATTTATCAAGTCTTCAATCGTATCGGGGTTGGCTATCGGAATCAATATCTTCTCCACTTCCACGGAGCGGTTTTCTTCCAGATGCGCCTCCTCCATGGCAATCTTCCGTGCGGCACGCTCCGTAATGAACGAGCTCACAATGCAAGTTACAAGAATCAGCAGGACAGTACCATTCAAAACATCATCGTTCAGCAAGCGTTCCTCATTGGGCAGAATGATGTTGTATCCCACCAACACAGCCGCCAGCGTTGCCGCTGCTTGTGCATTGCTCAATCCGTACATCAGCTCCCGTTCAATCCCTCCCATCTTATATATTTTCTGCGTCAGCCAGCAGGCAATCCATTTACCTGCCAATGCCACCACAATCATTACAGCCGCTACTTTCAGAGCATCGCCATGACCGAAAATCACGTGCACATCAATCAGCATACCCACACCTATCAGGAAATAGGGAATAAACAAGGCGTTGCCCACAAACTCCAGATGGTTCATCAACGGAGAGACATGCGGAATCAGCCGGTTCAAAACCAAACCTGCAAGGAAAGCACCCAGGATACCTTCCATCCCCACAAACTCCATCAATCCGGCTCCGAGGAAAACCATGGCAAGCACAAATATGAACTGCATCACGTTGTCATCGTACCTCCGGAAGAACCAACGGCCTATGCGTGGAAACAGATATACAATCAAAATACCCAGGAAGATAACCTTTATGACAAGCCATACCCAGAAGAAGCCGTCCGACTCCCCCTTGAACATACCACCCACAACGGCCAGGACCAGCAAAGTGAGTGTATCCGTAACCGCCGTCCCCCCCACTGCAATACTCACACTGCGATGCCGCGACACACCGTAACGAATCACGATGGGATAGGCCACCAGTGTATGCGATGCATACATACTTGCCAGTAGGACAGAGGTCAGTACCCCGTACTTCAACAAAGCTATATTCGTTACCAAGCCTATGCCTATGGGCACAATAAAAGCCAAGAGCCCCAGAACAAGCGCTTTGCCCCGGTTCTGTTTGAAGTCCCCCATATTCATTTCCAGACCGGCAAGGAACATGATGTAATACAAACCCACTTTGCCGAAAAGCTCAAAACTGCTGTCACGCACCAAGATATTGAAACCATGCTCCCCAATGACAAGCCCCGCCAGTATCATTCCGATAATGTGCGGAATACGAAGCTTATTCAACAATATGGGAGCAAACAATATAATGAGGAGTACAAGGAGGAATATCCATGTAGGGTCGGTGATGGGAAGTTTCAAGCTGAAGTCAAACCAATCCATAGGCTATAAGTTTTAGGTTTTGAATGCAAAATAACGAAAAACTTTTCACTTTATGCGGTGTTATACAGCATTTTGTTATAAATTTGCGACCAATTCTATCTTTTTAGAGATAGTATTTCACTTTTTTATAAACTTAATTTAAAACAAAAGAAAAATGAAAGTAGCTATTGTTGGAGCAAGCGGAGCCGTGGGACAAGAGTTCCTGCGAGTGCTCGATGAAAGAAATTTCCCGTTGGACGAGTTAGTATTGTTCGGTTCTAAACGCAGTGCCGGAACCAAATATACCTTCCGCGGTAAACAGATCGAGGTGAAACTCTTGCAACACAATGATGACTTTAAAGGGGTTGATATCGCTTTCACTTCCGCAGGCGCAGGCACCTCCAAAGAATTTGCCGAAACCATTACCAAGTACGGAGCAGTGATGATTGACAATTCCAGCGCTTACCGTATGGACGACAATGTACCTTTGGTAGTGCCCGAAGTGAATGCCGCCGACGCCAAAGAACGTCCTCTCGGCATCATCGCCAACCCCAACTGTACTACTATCCAAATGGTAGTGGCACTGAAAGCCATCGAACAGCTTTCCCATATAAAGACCGTACACGTTTCTAC
>NZ_JBCNZM010000063.1:0-7427 GCF_040227615.1 Bacteroides sp. RTP31139st1_H2_RTP31139_211217
TCTGTTTTTAATTAGATGGCTCGGCAGATATTCTTCTCCATGTTCTCCAACTTGTGCGACAAGGTTTCCATGTCTTGGCTTATCTTCTGGGCGGTGATTTTGGCGTAAATTTGGGTGGTTTTTATGTTCGTGTGTCCCAAAAGGCGGCTCACCGTTTCGATGGGTACGCCGTGCGACAGAAGTACGGTCGTGGCGTTCGTGTGGCGTGCCACATGGTAGGTCAAACGTACCTTGAAGCCGCATTGTCTGCCTATATCTTTGAGTATCTTGTTGCAGCTTCCGTTACTCGGAACGGGGAAAACATGACCGTCCCTTGCCAGCCCCTTGTACTTTTCGATGATACGCTTGGGAACGTCCAAAAGGCGGATGTTTGATTCGGTGTTGGTCTTCTTTCTTCGGGTGATTATCCACAGGTTGCCGTCGAAGAATGTTTGCAGGCGGTCGACGGTGAGGTTCTTCACGTCCGAATACGCCAAACCCGTGAAAACAGAAAAGACGAACAAGTCCCGTACAAGCTCGTGGGTGGCGTTCTTCATCGGTGCGTCCATGAGCGTCTGTATCTCCGTTTGGGTGAGGTAGCCCCTATCCACGCTTTCGGGAGAGTTGATATATCCGGCAAAGGGATTGAACGGCAAACGCCCGTTGTTCCTTGCAATGGAAACGATGTGTTTCAACACAATCATGTAGCCCCACACGGTATTGGTGCGGCATTTCTTCTCCGTGCGCAGAAAATACTCGAAATCGTTGATGAACGTGAGGTTGAGTTCCTTTAACGGAATATCCTCACGCCTGTAGGTATGGGGCAAAAACTCCCGAATATGGTTGCAGACCGTCCGATAACGGGTAAATGTACCCTGCGCCCTGCTGTGCCCGACTTTCTTCTCAAACTCGGCGTTGTGCTGCTCGAACAGTTTCAGCAAAGTTTCCTGCTTGACGCCGATACCGAGATAGGCGTCTTTGAGTTTGGCGGCGGTAACATAACCGTCCGTCTGCATTAACTCTTGATAGCGGCGGTTTACCTCCACACGGATTTTATCTACCGCAAGGTTGATTTTCTGTGCTTCGACGCTCTTGCCCGAAGCACGGCTGTTCTTCACGTCCCACAACCGTGGGGGAACGTCCATCTTGCAACTGAACTGTTTAATCTCGCCGTCCACCGTGATACGGCACATTAAAGGCAGGTTGCCGTTCGGCTTCTCGCTGCCTTTCTTCACGTAAAATAATACCTTGAATGTACTTCGCATAACTCACTCCTTTTTTTGATTACAAAATTAGTTATTAGTGAGTTACCGACAGCTATGTAAATCTACGCAAAACGCAGAAACAGAACTGTTTAGCAAGAAATCTGCACCCGTTACGGGAGTAACGAGGTGGTAACTGAACTTCTGCACCGTTTGGCTTCGAGGTGGTATTTCGTTGGCTCTGTCCCATAGAAAAACAAAGCGTAACGAACGCTCTATCAGCTAATTCGCTACGCTTTGCCCAAATTTACTTTTTCGCTATGTGTTTATTTTATGTAATCACTCATTTTTTTTAAATATAGGCAATAGGTTATAGCATAGGACTTTCCATGTCGTCAAATGGCTAAATACAACGTTAAAAAAAGTCGTTCAGTCCCGTTAAAGCACCATGCCGTTTTTAAGTGTTGTAACTTCGCACCGTGGTCACAAAGAAACAGGTCTCGCTAACTGACGAGTGAACGAAACCGCAAGTAACAACCATTAAAAACAAAAAACATTATGGCATTTCGTTATGTAGTAAAAAAGAGAATGGTAGGCATTGGTACCAAAACCGAGAAGTATGTAGCTGCTTCTTATTCCGTAGCAAATATTGATTTTGATAGATTATGCGACCAGGTGACCAGTCAAGGGATGGTGCCAAGAGGTATCGTAAAAGCCGTATTGGACGGTATGATTGACGCACTCTGCACCTATGCCAGCATCGGTGCAACCGTACGGCTGGGAGACTTCGGAAGCCTCCGACCGGGATTGAACGGCAAAAGCCAGGAGGATGCAAAGTCTGTAACGGCTGATGTCGTTTACCGCCAGAAACTGATTTTCGTGCCGGGACAACGTTTGAAGAACATGATGAAACAATCGGGCATCACACGATTGGTAACCGGCTCTGAAATCGTGCCGGACAATGAAGAAAATCCCGGAGGAAACGAAAGCGGAGGCGGCGGCAATGATGGTGACCAAGGTGAAAATCCATTAGGATAAACTGATAGAGTTTTATCAAGGAAACAAACAATTCCACAGAGGAGGCTTCATGACAAGTCTCCTCTGTTTATTTATATGACCTGTTTCGCTATCCATGCACAAGCCTCAGCATCAGCCAACGCATGATGATGATGTTCCAACTGATAGCCACAGCAAACAGCCACTGTATGCAACTGATAGTTAGGCAATCCCTTTATAGCACGACGTGATGCCTGCAAAGTACAATACAACTCATAATCCGGATAATCCATGCAGTAAGTACGGAAAACAGCTTTCAGGCAGCTTTCATCAAAGGCCTTGTTGTGCGCTACCAATGGCAAGCCTTCAATGCGTGGAGCTATTTCCTGCCACACAACGGGAAAGATAGGAGCATCCTGGGTATCTGCCAACGTCAGACCATGCACGCGGGTATTCCAATAAGTGTAATACTCCGGTTCGGGACGGATGAGGCTATAATAATGGTCCACAATCTCTCCATCACGTACGATAACCACTCCTACACTACAAACGCTGGTACGCTGTTCGTTGGCCGTTTCAAAATCAATGGCAGCAAAATCTTTCATCCGATATGGTTTTATAGTCGCCAAAGATACGAAAAATTCACTCTGTTCCTTTCATTCTACACCTGGTTTCCATTATCTTTGTCCCCCGGACAAAGGCTAAAATATCATGGAACATCCACTTTCGCAATTCAAATATTGTCCGAAATGCGGTTCAGCCCATTTCGAAGTTCATAACGAGAAGTCGAAGCAGTGCGCCGACTGCGGTTTCGTCTACTACTTCAACCCCTCTTCCGCCACCGTCGCCTTGATACTGAACGAGCGCGACGAGCTGTTGGTGTGCCGCCGCGCCAAAGAGCCTGCCAAAGGGACGCTGGACCTCCCCGGAGGCTTCATCGACATGACCGAGACCGGTGAGGAAGGCGTTGCCCGCGAAGTAAGAGAAGAAACCGGCATGAAGGTGGCAAAGGCCGAATATCTCTTCTCCCTACCCAATATTTACATCTATTCCGGCTTCCCCGTACACACGCTGGATATGTTTTTCCGTTGTACGGTGGAGGACACCTTGCACTTCGAGGCGATGGACGACGCGGCAGACCTCTTCTTCCTCCCCTTAAAAGATATCCGTACGGAAGAGTTCGGACTCGGCTCCATCCGCAAAGGAGTGGGTATCTTCCTGGAAGACATACGGAAGAACAAAAGTGAATGATTATTCGTTCCTATTATGGTATATATCCTAAAAAAGCCAAACAAGTGTAACATTTCCGGGTTAAAACCCGTATTTTTGTAAAATACCTATTCTAACAAAAGAAGATGAAACATAAAATCTCCCGAATATTGTGCACAGCACTCTGTTGCGCACCTTTACTCGCCTCAGCACAAACAAGCGAGAAGAGTACTTCTCCCAAGCGACTCTACCAGGAAGGACAAACGCTGTTCCAGCAAAAGGCCTATGCTGCCGCCATCTCCCCGTTGCAAGCCTATGTACGCCAGATGAATGCAGACGGCAAGCCTCTGCCCGATACCGGCGAGCGGCAAGAAGCGGAATACATGCTGGTATGCGCCGCATACGAGCTCAGAGACCCCAAAAGCATAGACCTGCTCCGCGCCTTTCTGGACGAATATCCTGATACTCCCCATGCCAACCGCATCTATGCATTAATCGCCTCCTCCTATTTCTTCGAAGGCAATTATGACGATGCCCTCGCCATGTTCAACTCTGCCCGCCTCGACCTTCTGGGTACCGAGGAGCGTGACGACATGACCTACCGCCTTGCCACCTGCTATCTGAAGACGGGCAATGTAAAGGAAGCAGCCATCTGGTTCGAGACCCTGCGCAGCACCAGCAGGAAATATGCAGCGGACTGTGCTTACTACATCTCTTATATCCGATATACCCAAGGACGGTATGACGAAGCGCTCAGCGGTTTCCTGCCTTTGCAGGACAATGCCAAATACAAGGACTTGGTTCCCTATTACATCGCCGAAATCTATCTGTTGAAGAAGCAGTACGACAAGGCGGAAATCGTGGCGCAGAATGCACTGTCAGCCCATCCCGACGGTCTGAGCTACACCCACACGGCGGAGCTGAACCGTATCCTCGGTACAGCCGAATACCATTTCGGGAAGTATCACGAAGCCGTAAAGTCCTTCGGACAATATATAGAACACAATGCCGAATCTGCCGCTCATAGAAGGGATGCCCTTTACATGCTGGGAATGTCCTATTATCAATGCGGCGTGTATTCGCAAGTCCCCTCCGTCCTCGGCAGAGTGACTGCCGAAAACGATGCCCTTTCGCAGAACGCATACCTGCACATGGGACTGGCTTATCTGCAACTGGCAGACAAGACCAAAGCGCGTATGGCCTTCGAGCAGGCTGCCGCCTCCAACGCCGATATGAAAGTCAAGGAACAAGCCGCCTATAACTACGCCTTATGCATTCACGAGACCTCCTATTCCGCTTTCGGCGAATCGGTGACCGTCTTCGAGAAATTCCTGAACGAGTTCCCGAACTCTCCTTATGCCGAAAAGGTCAGCAACTACCTGGTGGAAGTATACATGAATACACGCAGCTATGATGCCGCACTCAAGTCCATCGACCGTATCTCCCATCCCAGCAAAGCCATTCTGGAAGCCAAACAAAAGATTCTGTTCCAACTCGGGACCCAGTCTTTTGCCAACACGCAGTTCGAACAAGCCATCGGTTACTTCAACCAAAGCGTCACGTTGGGGCAATACAACCTCCAGACCAAGGCAGACGCCCTCTACTGGCTCGGCGAGTCTTATTACCGCCTGAACCGGATGAGAGAAGCTGCCCGCAATTTCAACGAATATCTGTCACTCACCCGGCAGAGGGATACGGAAATGTTTGCCCTTGCCTACTATAACCTGGGCTACATCGCTTTCCACCAGAAAGACTATTCGACGGCAGAGAACCGTTTCCGCAACTTTGTCCAACTGGAGAAAGGCGAAAACCCGACCGCATTGGCAGATGCCTACAACCGCATCGGTGACTGTAACCTGCACGTCCGCCGTTTCGAGGAAGCCAAGCAATACTACGCCAAAGCCGAGAACCTGAACACTCCCGCCGGAGACTATGCCGTCTATCAATTAGCACTGGTATATGGCATGCAGAAAAACTATACGGAAAAGGTGAGCATGCTGGACCGACTTGCAGCCAAATATCCCAACTCGCCCTACGCCATCAATGCCCTCTACGAGAAGGGACGCTCCTACGTACAGAGCAACAACAGCCGCCAGGCTATCGCCACCTTCCGCGAGCTGCTTGCCAAATACCCCGAAAGCCCCGTCAGCCGTAAAGCCGCCGCCGAAATCGGTCTGCTTTACTACCAGAACGATGACTATGACCGTGCCATAGAAGCCTACAAGCATGTGGTCACCCAATATCCCGGAAGCGAGGAAGCCCGCCTTGCCATGCGCGACTTGAAGTCCATCTACGTAGATGCCAACCGCGTGGACGAGTTTGCCGCCCTTGCCGCCCAGATGCCGGGAGAAATCCGCTTCGAACCCAGTGAGCAAGACTCGCTGACTTACATCGCTGCCGAAAAAGTATATATGAAAGGCGAAGCCACACCTGCCAAAGAGAGCTTCACCCGTTATCTGCAAAGTTATCCGGGAGGCGCTTTCAGCCTGAATGCACACTACTACCTCTGCGTCATAGGCAAAGAGCAGAAAGATGAAGAGGCGGTATTGGAACATGCCGGAAAACTGCTGGAATACCCCGATAACCCATATTCTGAAGAGGCTTTGCTGATGCATGGAGAAATTCTGTTCAACCGCCA
Source organism: Bacteroides sp. RTP31139st1_H2_RTP31139_211217 (assembly GCF_040227615.1). Lineage (NCBI taxonomy): Bacteria > Pseudomonadati > Bacteroidota > Bacteroidia > Bacteroidales > Bacteroidaceae > Bacteroides > Bacteroides sp. RTP31139st1_H2_RTP31139_211217. The sequence goes on from NZ_JBCNZM010000063.1 coordinate 6,025, forward strand.
GCAATATGACCTGGCATTGGCCGACTACAAGAAATTGCAGGCCAAAGCCACCACGGCAGAGCGCCGCCAGCTTGGCGCTATCGGTGTACTGCGCTGTGGAGCACTGATGCATGATGATGCGGAAGTCATCAACGCCGCCACAGCCTTGCTTGCCGAAGCCAAGCTGTCTCCGGAGCTCCGGAACGAGGCGTTGTACTACCGTGCCAAGGCATACCTCAACCAGAAAGCCGACAAGAAGGCAATGGATGACCTTCAGCTGCTGGCCAAAGACACCCGTACCCTTTATGGAGCCGAAGCCAAATATCTGGTGGCATTACAATGGTACAATGCCGGTAATTATGCCTCTGCAGAAAAGGAAATCCTTAATTTCATCGACCAAAGCACACCGTATGCCTACTGGCTGGCACGCAGTTTCATCCTTCTGTCTGATGTATATGTAGCCATGGACAAGAAGCTCGATGCACGCCAATACCTATTGAGCCTGCAGCAGAACTACCAGGCCGACGACGATATAGCAAGCATGATTAACGAAAGACTGGAGAAATTGAAGTAAGAAATATAGCACATTATGAAAAAGATACAATATATCCTCGCAGGAACTATGCTTGTCTCCCTCTCTTTGGGAGCACAAGCCCAGACACAACCCCAAGACACCACCATGAACCGTACGGTAGTCGTGGAACAAGAATATAATCCGGACATCATGGATGCCTCCAAAGTGAACGTGCTTCCCAGGGTGGAACCTCCTACCGTCAGCAAAAAGGCGGTGGAATATGACGCCACCCTGATGCCGGCAACCCAAATCCCCGCAGGTATCATGCAAGCCTATACCGGAAAAGAGACGCAGGCGAAAGCGCTGCCCGGATATGTACGCTTGGGATACGGTAACTACGGTAACCTCGATGTACGCGCCAACTACCTCTTCTCTTTATCCCCCAAAGACCGCCTCAACCTGACATTCACAATGGATGGCATGGATGGCAAACTGGACTTGCCGGATAATGGCGGGAAGTGGAATTCATTCTACTACCGTACCCATGCTGCCATGGATTATGTACATGCCTTCAGCAAAGTCGATTTGAATATTGCCGGAAAGTTCAACCAAAGCAATTTCAACTTCCTGCCCGACTTCGTCAGCAACAAGCAGAAATTCGTTTCGGGTGATGTACATTTCGGGGTAAGTTCCACGAGCGACGATATGCCTCTCCAATTCCGTGCCGAAACCAGTTTGTTGGTCTACCAGCGCCAACACGACCTCATGGTGAGCAATATCAAAGAAAATATCGTGCGTACCAAAGCCGATGTCACCGGTTCCATCTCCGATGAGCAGACCATCGGCATGGCTTTTGCCATGGACAATACATTCTACAGCGACGGACGTTTCGAGAATCACACCGACGTAG
>NZ_JBCNZM010000063.1:7437-26077 GCF_040227615.1 Bacteroides sp. RTP31139st1_H2_RTP31139_211217
CTATCTCTTTCAGAATGACGACTGGAAAATACGTCTCGGCGCACACGTCGACCTGGCTTTCGGCTTCGGCAAGAAGTTCCGCGCCGCTCCCGACGTAGAAATACAATACATCTTCTCGGACAGCTACATCCTCTACGCACAAGGTAAGGGAGGACGGCTACAGAACGATTTCCGCCGTCTGGAAACCATTACGCCTTATGGCATTACAAACCAGCAGCTTGACAATACCTACGAACAGCTCAACGCAGCCATCGGCTTCAAGGCAAGTCCGGTCAGCGGATTGTGGTTCAACCTATACGGCGGGTATCAAGATTTGAAAAACGACCTGATTGACACTCCGACTGTCAAGTCCGACGGGATAAGCAATGTTTTCCTCACAGAAGACACCAAGAACCTCTATGCCGGAGCCGACCTGAGCTACAACTACAAGGATGTTTTCTATCTCGCCGCCAATGCCGTCTATCGCCATTGGACAACGGACTCAGACGGTTCTGATGTCGTAGTAAGTTTCAAACCGGCCGTAGAAGGCAATCTCAATCTCAAGGTACGCCCCATCTCCCCACTGCTTGTCGGCATCGGCTATCAGCACATCTCACGCCAAGGCGTGGAGGGCAACAAGGCAGACCCCGTCAGCAATCTCTATCTAAACGGCAGCTACGAACTCTTCAAAGGAATCTCCGTGTATGCGCGCGTGAACAACTTGCTGAACAAAGATTACCAGTACTACTGGGGATACCCTTCAGAAGGTCTCAGTTTCTTAGGTGGAGTAAGCTTCCTCTTTTAATAGAGGTAGCACAAGCCGAAGCTCTAATTTGAACAAAAAAGGTCATTTTTGCTAAATTCTCCTTATATTATAAGGTGGGAAGAATCTTTTTTTCCTACTTTTGCGGGCGAATTCAGTGGCGGGAGTCACTAAAAAACAGAAATTTATGCAGAAAAACCTTGTCATAGTCGAGTCTCCGGCGAAAGCAAAAACCATCGAGAAATTCCTTGGAAAAGATTTCAAAGTCCTTTCCAGCTACGGCCATATACGTGATTTGAAGAAAAAAGAATTCAGTATTGACGTAGACAAAGACTTCAAACCGCATTACGAGATACCGGCGGATAAAAAGAAACTCGTAACCCAGTTGAAAGAAGAAGCCGAGCAGGCAGAAACCGTATGGCTGGCTTCCGATGAGGACCGCGAAGGGGAAGCCATCGCATGGCACTTGTACGAAGTGCTGAAACTGAAACCGGAACACACCAGACGTATCGTCTTCCATGAAATCACCAAAGGTGCCATCCTGAAAGCGATAGAAAATCCCCGTGACATTGACATCAACCTGGTCGATGCCCAGCAAGCCCGACGTATCCTGGACCGTATCGTAGGTTTTGAACTTTCACCGGTATTGTGGAAGAAAGTGAAACCTGCCCTTTCTGCAGGCCGTGTACAGTCCGTAGCCGTCCGTCTCATTGTAGAGCGCGAACGCGAGATACATGCATTCCAAACCGAAGCATCCTACCGTGTTACCGCCGTATTCCTCGTTCCGGACACTGACGGCAAAACAGTGGAAATGAAAGCCGAACTGGCGCACCGGCTCAAGACAAAGGCAGAAGCCCGGAAATTGCTGGAGAGCTGTAAAGCAGCTACGTTTACCATCAGCGACATCACTACCCGTCCGCTGAAGAAAACTCCCGCCGCCCCGTTCACCACCTCTACCTTGCAGCAGGAGGCTGCCCGCAAACTGGGATTCACCGTGGCACAGACCATGATGGTGGCGCAACGTCTGTACGAATCCGGATTGATAACCTACATGCGTACCGACTCCGTCAACCTTTCCGAACTTGCCGTCAACGCCAGCCGTGAAACCATCTCCAACCTGATGGGCGAACGTTACGTACACAACCGCCACTTCGCCACCAAGACCAAAGGAGCGCAAGAAGCCCACGAAGCTATCCGCCCCACCTATATGGAGAATGCCAAGATAGAAGGTACCCCGCAGGAAAGAAAGCTGTACGACCTCATCTGGAAACGTACCATCGCCTCGCAGATGGCAGATGCCGAAGTGGAAAAGACAACCGTAACCATTGCTATCAGCAACGAGACGGAGACTTTCACTGCAACCGGCGAAGTGGTGAAATTCGACGGTTTCCTCCGTGTCTACCGCGAATCATACGATGATGACGTAGAAACCCAGGAAGATGAGGCACGCCTACTGCCCCCTCTGAAAAAAGGACAGAAGCTCGAACATGAAGGTATCACTGCTACCGAACGTTTCACCCAACACCCTCCCCGCTACACGGAAGCAAGCCTTGTGCGCAAATTGGAGGAACTGGGTATCGGACGTCCGTCTACCTATGCTCCTACCATTTCCACCATCCAGCAACGCGAATACGTGATAAAAGGAGAAAAAGCAGGTGAAGAACGCACCTACAATGTGCTTAACCTGCAGGGTAATGAAATAACGGACAACAACCATACAGAAATCACCGGAGCCGAAAAGTCAAAACTGATGCCGACAGACACCGGTATTGTGGTCAATGACTTCCTGATAGAGTACTTCCCGGACATCCTTGACTACAACTTCACAGCGAGCGTCGAAAAGCAATTCGACGAAATAGCCGAAGGTGACAAGCAATGGACCGCCATTCTGAAAACATTCTATAAGAAATTCCATCCTTCGGTGGAGAACACGCTTGCCGCGAAAACCGCCCACAAGGCAGGCGAACGGATTCTAGGAACAGACCCCGTCAGCGGAAAACAAGTGTCTGTAAAAATCGGACGTTTCGGCCCAGTAGCACAGATAGGTACTGCCGAAGATGAGGAAAAGCCCCGTTTCGCCCAGGTAAAAAAAGAAATGTCCATCGAGACCATTACGCTGGAAGAAGCGCTGGAGCTGTTCAAACTTCCCCGTACTCTCGGAGAGTACGAAGGCAAGAATGTAGTCGTAGGTGCGGGACGTTTCGGACCTTATATCCAGAACAACGGCTTGTATGCCTCATTACCCAAGACAATGGACCCGATGACTGTTACGCTGGAAGAAGCTATTGAACTTTTGCAAAAGAAACAAGAAGCAGAAGCCCAGAAACATATCAAGAAGTTTGAGGAAGAACCGGAACTGGAAATCCTGAATGGACGCTATGGCCCTTACATCGCTTATAAAGGCAGCAACTACAAGATTCCTAAAGACATCATCCCTCAAGACCTGAACCTTCAGGCTTGTCTGGAAATTGTGAAACTGCAAAGCGACAAGGATACGGGCAAGTCTAAGCGGACTGCAAAGGCGGTGAAAGCAACGAAAACGACTAAAACAACCGCCAAGGCAACTGCCAAAACAAGCAAGACAAAATAGGACTTAGTCTACACGTATAAAATGGGAGAAAGGAGACGATAATTTAAACTTCTATTATTTCTACCACAAGAATAAATATTGCACTATAAAAAAATAAGCCCGAAGAAGTATCCTCGGGCTTATTCTTTTATAGTACAATGTTTACATCCTATCCGGCACCTCAATTCCCAGCAATCCCATACCTAAGCGTACCACCTTGGCTACATTCTCGGACAATGCAAGGCGGAATACCTTCACTGCTTCGTTCTCCTCACGCAAAATGCTGAAGTCATGGTAGAACTGATTATATTCCTTCACAAGGTCATACGTATAGTTTGCAATGATGGACGGACTGTAGTCCTCACCTGCCTGCTTCACAATAGCGGCAAAGTCGGCAACCATCTGTATCAGTCCCTCTTCCTTCTCACTCAGTTCAATGCCGGCAGGCAACTGGGCAGGGATTTCGATACCGGCCTCTTTTGCCTTGCGGAGAACAGACTGGATACGTGCATAAGTATATTGGATGAACGGCCCCGTATTACCATTAAAGTCGATGGACTCTTTTGGATTGAATGTCATGTTCTTGCGGGCATCCACTTTCAGGATGAAGTACTTTAAGGCACCCAGACCAACGATACGGGCGATATTGTCTGCCTCTTCCTTTGTCAGACCATCCAGCTTACCCAGTTCATTGCTGGTTTCCTTGGCTGTATCAATCATCTCCGCCATCAAGTCGTCAGCATCAACTACTGTACCTTCGCGGCTCTTCATCTTGCCCTCGGGAAGTTCCACCATACCGTAAGAGAAGTGCACCAACCCTTTACCCCATTCGAAGCCCAGTTTGTCGAGCAGGATGGACAATACCTGGAAATGGTAATTCTGTTCGTTGCCTACCACATAAATCATCTTGTCGATGGGATAATCTGCAAAGCGGAGTTTGGCAGTACCTATATCCTGCGTCATGTAGACGGATGTACCGTCCGCACGCAACAGTAGCTTGTGGTCCAACCCCTCACCCGTGAGGTCTGCCCATACAGAGCCATCTTCTTTCCGGTAGAAGAAGCCTTTCTCCAGGCCCTCCATTACCTTCTCCTTACCTTCGAGGTACGTGTTTGATTCGTAATATATCTTATCAAAAGTTACACCCATCATACGGTAAGTCTCGTCAAAACCTGCATACACCCAGTCGTTCATCTTCTTCCAGAGCGCACGTACTTCCGGGTCATTGGCCTCCCACTTTACCAGCATTTCACGAGCCTCCTTCATCAAAGGAGATTCAGCTTCCGCCTTGGCTTTGGCTTCTTCCTCATTCATGCCTTCGCTTTGGAACTTGGCCATCAGTTCTTTCACTTCCGCTTTATAATGCTTGTCGAAGGAAACATAGTAATCGCCAATCAAGTGATCTCCCTTCTTGCCGGATGATTCGGGAGTTTCACCATTTCCGTACTTCTGCCATGCCAACATGGACTTGCAGATATGAATTCCACGGTCATTGACAATATTTGTCTTTACTACCTTATTACCGTTGGCAGCCACTATATTAGCCAGCGCATTTCCTAAAAGATTATTGCGTACATGGCCCAAATGAAGCGGTTTGTTGGTGTTGGGAGAAGAATACTCAATCATCACCAATGGAGAGTTGTCAGTAACAGCCACGATACCGTACTGCTTGTCCGCATGAATGCCATTCAACAATTCTATCCACGCAGAGGAGGCAATGGTCAGGTTCAGGAAGCCCTTGATGACATTAAATGCTGCAACCGAAGGCTCGTTTGCCTGCAAGTATTCACCGATTTCCTGGGCCGTCTGCTCCGGTCCTTTCTTGGACATACGGAGAAAAGGGAATACAACCAGCGTGAGGTGTCCCTCAAATTCTTTCTTGGTTTTCTGCAACTGCACTTGTGCGGCAGGAACATCCTGTCCGTAAAGCGCTTTCAGTCCGCCGATGACGGACGATACCAGTTTCTGTTCTATATTCATGATTCAAATGTATTTTCCTGCGTGCAAAGATAGCGTAAACCGAAATCAGTACAAAACAAGCAGGCTTGTTTTTATGGCCTCACAAGATATTCAACATACAAAGAGGGGACGCTCCTTGTAAAACGTCCCCTCGTTGTATGTTGAGTATACTGTTCTTATTCAGCTGTCAATTCCGTACCTGGTTTGAATTTAACAACTTTCTTTGCAGCAATCTCGATAGGCTTTTTAGTAGAGGGGTTGATACCCATACGCGCTCCTCTTTCCACCACACTGAAAGTTCCAAAACCAACCAATGATACTTTATCACCGGCCTTCATTGCCTTAGTGACTGATGCGATAAATGCATCCAATGCTTTCTTTGAATCAGTCTTTGACAAACCAGACTCCGCTGCCATAGCGCTAATAAGTTCCGCCTTATTCATAATGCTTAAAATTAATTAATATGTTACACAAAAGATATTTTTACTTTTCATCACAAACCTCCACAAAAATAGAGCAATATTTCTGAATATCAAATAAAAACATTAAAAAAATATTGGAAAACAACGAAAAAGAAGGAATAGAATCTGCTTTTTCTGTTATAGAACAGAATTTATTCGTATTTTTGCCGGAGAAAGCAAAAACAGGCAACTGTTTTTGAACTGTAAAATGAATTGAAACAACAGATTATGAATACTATACCTACTGTAACCAAGAACCTTTTAATCATTAATGTGCTGATGTTTCTGGGTACCATCGTCGCCCAAAGCTACGGCATCGACCTCGCCCAATATCTGGGATTGCATTTTTTCCTTGCCGAAGATTTCAATGCAGCACAATTGATAACATATATGTTCATGCACGCCGGATTCGCGCACATATTTTTCAACATGTTTGCTGTATGGATGTTCGGACGTATTTTAGAGCAGGTATGGGGGCCAAAACGATTTCTGTTCTACTATCTGGTGTGCGGTATAGGAGCCGGAATTATCCAGGAGGTGGTACAGTATATTCATTATGAGACAGTACTTTCCGCCTATGACAGCGTAAATACTGGCATGGCCATCATCCCGATGGAGGAATATCTCAATATGATGACTACCGTGGGAGCTTCGGGAGCAGTATACGCCATTCTGCTGGCATTCGGCATGTTGTTCCCCAACCAGCAAATGTTCATCTTCCCGTTACCGGTTCCCATCAAGGCCAAATATTTTGTTATCGGATATGCCTTGATTGAACTTTATGCCGGATTTGCAAACAGTGCAGGAGACAATGTGGCTCACTTCGCACATCTGGGTGGTATGGTATTCGGCTTTATCCTAATTATGTACTGGAGAAAAAAGAATAGAGGAAATGGCTACTATTATAACTGATTTGAAAGAAACCTTCCGTAGGGGGAACATTTATATCCAACTGATTTACATCAATGTAGCGGTATTCATACTTACTACGCTAACCGAAGTCATGTTCCAGTTGTTCAACCGGAGTATAGCAGGCGTATTCGAATGGTTGGAACTGCCGGCATCAGTCCTACGCTTCATCCTGCAACCATGGTCACTACTGACATATATGTTCATGCATGCAGGATTCATGCACATTCTTTTCAATATGCTGTGGCTTTACTGGTTCGGTGCACTGTTCCTGAGTTTCTTCTCTGCAAAGCATCTCCGGGGTGTATACATTCTGGGAGGAATTTGCGGCGGTCTGCTCTATATGGCCGCCTATAACATTTTCCCGTATTTCCGTCCCATGACAGACTATTCTTTCATGCTGGGCGCTTCTGCCTCTGTACTTGCCATTGTAGCCGCCACCGCCTATCGCGAGCCCAACTATCCGATACGGCTACTGCTGTTCGGAACCATCCGGCTGAAATACCTGGCACTCATCGTTATAGGCACCGATTTACTGTTCATCACCTCCAGCAATGCCGGTGGACACATCGCACATTTAGGAGGTGCGCTGGCAGGGGTATGGTTTGCCGCCAGCCTCAGCAAAGGTAGTGACCTGACCTCATGGATAAACAAATGTCTGGATACCTTAGTTTCCATCGTCAGCTTCAAACCTAGAAAGCCGAAAATGAAAGTACACTACGGTACTGGCAAACAAAAAGATTATGATTACAACGCACGGAAAAAAGCCCAATCCGACGAGATAGACCGCATTCTCGACAAATTAAAGAAATCGGGATACGAAAGCCTTACTACAGAGGAAAAGAAAAGCTTGTTCGACGCGAGTAAACGTTAAACCAATGGAAAATGGAAAACGGAAAATGAAAAATGAGAATATAACCGCCACTCTTATTTTCAGTTTTCACCTTTCAATTTTCAACTGTTATAATGAAGCATCTCGGTAATTTTGTCGCTCTCCTGATTTTAGCGGTCAATGCCTTATTTACGGGCCTATTACTGTTCACCGCCTATAGTCCGCACATCCAGCCGGTCACACATCCGGTGCAATCGTGCCTGGGGCTGACATTTCCCGTGTTCCTGATGATAAATGCCGGCTTCCTCATTTTTTGGCTGGTCATCCAGCGCTATAGGTCGGCTTTGCTGCCCCTAATAGGGATGTTGCTCTGCTATTCGCAGATACGCACCTATCTGCCCATCAACTTCCATACAGACCACTTACCGGAAACAAGTATCAAACTGCTCTCCTACAACATTATGGGATTTGACGGTGCCGCCAAACAAGATGGCAAAAACCCGATATTGACCTATTTGAAGGAAAGTGGCGCCGATATCCTCTGTCTGCAGGAATATTCCACAGTACAATCCTCAAAGCATCTTTCGCAAAAAGACGTAGAGCGGGAACTCAAGGCATATCCATACCACCGCATCAACACAGTGGGTAGCGGAAAGGGACATACCAACAAGATAGCATGTTACTCTAAATTTCCGATTCTCTCGTCACGCATATTGGATTATCCCAGCGAATACAACGGTTCGGTACTCTATGAAATCAAGATTGGGGAAGACACGGTTACCCTCATCAACAATCATCTGGAGTCCAACAAGCTGACCAAAGCCGATAAAGTCGTGTACGAAGACATGCTGAAATCTCCCGAAAAGGAAAAAGTGAAAAGCGGCGCACGCCTGCTCATACGCAAGCTGGCAGAAGCATCGGCCATCCGTGCCCCGCAAGCTGACACTATTGCACATGAAATAGCCGCTTCACCGCATCCTTACATTATTGTATGCGGCGATTTCAACGATACCCCCATCTCCTATACCCACCGCACCATCGCCCAGGATTTGGACGACGCATTCACCCAATCAGGACGGGGGCTGGGCATCTCCTACAACCAGAACAGATTCTATTTCCGGATAGACAACATACTGACAAGCAAGAACCTGAGAGCCTACAATTGTACAGTAGACCGTTCCATCAAAGAGTCAGACCACTATCCGATATGGTGCTATATCACTAAGAGATATTGAAAATTAATACTTAACCATTTAATACTTAGAAAACAATGTTCAAGAAATGTATTCTAATTTTAGCAGTAAGTTGTATGATGTACTCCTGTGCCACCCAGACGGAAAGCAATCCGTTCCTTACCGAGTTTCAAACACCCAATGGCGTGCCTCCATTCGATAAAATCAAGTTGGAGCACTATGAACCCGCATTCCAGAAAGGCATGGAAGAGCAAAATGCCAACATCCAAGCCATCATTGACAATACGGAAGCCCCTACTTTCGAAAATGTCATTGTTGCCCTTGACAACAGCTCTCCCACCCTGGACCGTGTAGGTGGTGTATTTTTCAACCTGACGGAGGCCGAAACTACCGATGAACTGACAGCCCTTTCCATGAAACTGGCTCCGACATTGGCCGAACACGAAGACAACATCTCCCTCAACCAGGAGCTTTTCAAGAAAGTGGATGCTGTCTACAGCCAGAAAGATGCTCTCGGCCTGACCCGCGAACAACAAAGGCTGCTGGAAAAAACCCATAAGAAATTTATCCGTTCCGGCGCCAATCTTCCGGCCGACAAACAAGCCCGTCTGCGTGAGATCAACAAGCAGCTTTCCACACTCGGAATCACGTTCAGCAACAACATCCTGAACGAAAACAACGACTTCAAGCTTTATGTAGGAAAAGAGGAAGACCTCGCCGGACTTCCCCAATGGTTCCGCGAAAGCGCCATGGCTGAAGCCCGTGCCACCGGACAGGAAGGCAAATGGCTGTTTACCCTCCATAATGCAAGCCGCCTGCCTTTCCTTCAATACTCTGCTAACCGGCCGCTACGCGAACAGATGTACAAGGCCTACATCAACCGCGGCAATAACAATGACAAGAACGACAACAAGAAAATCATTACCGACATCGTACGCCTGAGACTTGAAAAGGCGCAACTGCTGGGTTTCGACTGTTACTCCAACTTTGTATTGGACAATACAATGGCAAAGAATTCCACCGCCGTGATGGACTTCCTCAACAACTTGTGGAGTTATGCACTCCCCAAAGCAAAAGCCGAAGCAGCCGAACTGCAAAAGCTGATGGACAAGGAAGGCAAAGGAGAGAAACTGGAAGCATGGGATTGGTGGTACTACACCGAAAAACTCCGTAAGGAGAAATATAACCTCGAAGAAGAAGAGATTAAGCCCTACTTCAAACTGGAAAACGTACGTGAAGGCGCCTTTGCCGTTGCCAATAAGCTCTATGGCATCACGCTGACAAAGCTCGAAGGTATCCCCGTCTATCATCCCGATGTAGAAGTGTTTGAAGTGAAAGCCGCAGACGGCTCACAAGTAGGTATCTTCTATGTAGATTACTTCCCCCGTCCCGGCAAAAGCGGTGGTGCCTGGATGAGCAATTACCGCGAACAACAAGGCAGCATACGTCCATTGGTATGCAACGTATGCAGCTTCACCAAGCCCGTAGGCGACACTCCTTCCCTGCTGACTATCGACGAAGTGGAAACTTTGTTCCATGAATTCGGCCATGCCCTGCACGGATTATTGACCCAATGCCAGTATAAAGGTACTTCAGGCACCAATGTCGTACGCGACTTCGTGGAACTCCCCTCTCAAATCAACGAGCATTGGGCTACCGAACCCGAAGTATTGAAAATGTATGCCAAGCATTACAAGACCGGCGAGGTCATTCCCGACAGCCTGATTGAAAAGATACTGAACCAGAAAACGTTCAACCAGGGTTTCATGACTACCGAGTTGCTGGCCGCCGCCATCCTCGACATGAACCTGCATAACCTGACTGATACCGAAGGTCTTGATGTCGTTGCATACGAAAAAGAAGCGATGGACCAACTGGGGCTGATTCCGGAAATAGCTCCCCGCTACCGTACCACATACTTCAACCACATCATCGGCGGTTATGCTGCAGGCTACTACAGCTATCTCTGGGCCAATGTTCTGGACAACGATGCCTTCGAAGCTTTCAAGGAACACGGTATCTTCGACAAGCAGACAGCCGACCTCTTCCGCCAGAATGTTCTGGAAAAAGGAGACAGCGAAGACCCGATGACTCTCTATAAAAACTTCAGAGGAACTGAGCCTCAATTAGACCCGATGTTAAAAAATCGCGGTATGAAGTAAGATTTGTGAAAAAAAAGCTATATTTGCAGCCTTGTATGCAACAGAATTTAATTAAAAAGTAATCATAATAAACTAAAAGTAACATGCAAAACAAAGGATTTGTAAGGGTTTTTGCGATATTGCTCACACTGGTGTGTGTGTTCTATCTCTCCTTCTCTTTTGTAACTCGCCATTACACAAGTAAGGCCAAAGAGTTTGCAAAAGGCGATGTGAAAGTAGAGCAGGACTACCTCGATTCTCTGGCTAATGAGAAAGTGTATTTCGGCAATTGGACGCTGAAACAATGTCGTGAGATGGAAATCAGTTTAGGTTTGGACTTGAAGGGTGGTATGAACGTCATCCTTGAAGTTTCCGTACCCGATGTCATCAAAGTATTGGCTGACAACAAGACTGACGAAGCATTCAACCAAGCATTGGTCACTGCCGCCAAACAAGCTACCACAAGCCAGGATGACGTGATCACCCTATTCGTCAGAGAGTATCACAAGCTTGCTCCGGGTGCTCCTCTTTCACAACTGTTCGCAACCCAACAATTAAAAGACAAGGTAACTCAGAAATCTACCGACGCGGAAGTTGAGAAAGTATTGCGCGAAGAAGTAAAGGCAGCTGTTGACAACTCCTACAATGTACTTCGTACCCGTATCGACCGTTTCGGTGTAGTTCAGCCCAATATCCAGAGTCTGGAAGACAAAATGGGCCGTATCATGGTAGAACTTCCGGGTATCAAAGAACCTGAACGTGTAAGAAAATTATTACAAGGTTCCGCCAATCTGGAATTCTGGGAAACATACACAGCAAAAGACGTTACTCCCTATCTGCAAGCTGCCGACACCAAGTTGCGTGCCATCGTTGCAAGCGAAACTCCGGCAGAAGAGGCAGACAGCGCAGCTACCAAAGCTCCTGCCGTAGCCCAAGCTACCAGCACAGCCGACAGTCTTGCCGCTGCTTTAAAGGGTGAAAACAAGACACAAACCGCTGACCTTGCACAAATAAAGAAAGAACACCCGCTGTTCGCAATCTTGCAAGTCAACCCCAGCGGACAAGGTCCTGTTGTAGCCTATGCCAACTACAAGGATACAGCTGAAATCAACAGATACCTTTCCATGCCGGAAGTTCAAGCCGAAATGCCGAAAGACTTGCGTCTGAAATGGGGAGTATCTCCTTATGAATATGATCCGAAAGCTCAGACTTTCGAACTTTATGCCATCCGTTCTACAGAACGTAACGGCAAGGCGCCTCTGGAAGGTGATGTAGTGGTTAGCGCCAAAGACGAATACGACCATTACGGTAAACCTGCCGTAAGTATGTCCATGAACACTGACGGTGCACGCCGTTGGGCTCAGCTCACCAAGCAGAATATCGGCAAGAGCATCGCTATCGTGCTGGACGGTTACGTTTACTCCGCACCGAACGTAAACAATGAAATCACTGGTGGTAACTCACAGATTACCGGTCACTTTACTCCGGAACAAGCAAAAGACTTGGCAAACGTGTTAAGATCAGGTAAGATGCCAGCTCCTGCGCACATCGTACAAGAAGATATCGTAGGTCCTTCACTGGGACAAGCTTCCATCAATGCCGGTATCATGTCATTCATCGTAGCATTGATTCTGCTGATGGTTTACATGTGCTCTATGTACGGATTCATTCCGGGTATGGTTGCCAATGGTGCTTTGGTGCTGAACTTGTTCTTCACGTTGGGTATCCTTTCTTCTTTCCAGGCAGCATTGACGATGTCCGGTATTGCCGGTATGGTGTTGGCGCTGGGTATGGCTGTGGATGCCAACGTATTGATTTACGAGCGTACCAAAGAAGAACTCCGTGCAGGCAAGGGTGTGAAGAAAGCATTGGCTGACGGTTACTCCAACGCCTTCTCTGCTATCTTCGACTCCAACTTGACGTCTATCATCACCGGTATCATCCTGTTCAACTTCGGTACAGGTCCTATCCGCGGTTTTGCCACTACACTGATTATCGGTATCTTGATTTCGTTCTTTACTGCCGTGTTCATGACACGTCTGTTCTATGATTATTTCATGGGCAAAGACAAATTGCTGAACCTGACATTCTCTTCCAAGATTTCCAAGAACCTAATGGCGAACGTACACTTCGACTTCATGGGCAGAAACAAGCTGTGGTTGACCATCACCGGAGCTGCCGTAGTTGTATGCATCGCTTTCCTCGCTACCCGTGGACTGAGCCAGAGCATCGACTTCACCGGTGGACGTAACTTCAAGGTACAGTTTGAGAACAAAGTGGAACCGGAACAGATTCGTGAACTTATCTCCAGCAAGTTCGGCGATGCCAATGTCAGCGTTATCGCTATCGGTACAGACGGCAAGACTGTACGTATCAGCACGAACTACCGCATTGAAGAAGAAGGTAACAACATCGACTCTGAAATCGAAGCATATCTGTATGAGACTCTGAAGCCGGTATTGACTCAGAACATCACTTTGGAAACCTTCATCGACCGCGAAAACCATACGGGCGGAAGTATCATCAGTTCCCAGAAGGTAGGTCCGAGTATCGCAGACGATATCAAGGTTTCAGCCATCTGGTCCGTTGTACTTGCATTGATTGCCATCGGTATCTATATCCTGATCCGTTTCCGCAATATTGCATACAGTATCGGTTCAGTAGCCGCATTGGCTTGTGATACCATCATCATCCTGGGTGCCTACTCTATCTGTTGGGGCTGGATGCCGTTCTCTCTGGAAATCGACCAGACCTTTATCGGTGCCATCCTGACAGCTATCGGTTACTCTATCAATGACAAGGTGGTAATCTTCGACCGTGTACGCGAATTCTTCGGCCTCTATCCGAAGCGTGACAGATTCCAGTTGTTCAATGACTCATTGAACACAACTCTGGCACGTACCATCAATACTTCACTGAGTACTTTGATTGTGTTACTGTGTATCTTCATCCTCGGTGGTGATTCCATCCGCAGCTTCGCATTCGCCATGATTCTGGGTGTTGTATTCGGTACAATGTCTTCTCTGTTCGTTGCATCTCCTATCGCTTACATACTGATAAAAGGCAAAAAGAGCAGTGAACTTAATGAAGTTTCAGAATAAAAGGATTTTACTATAATAATATCCCTAATTAAGGGGCTATCTATTTTCGAATAGCCCCTTAATTAGGGATATTCAGTAAATGTCATAAAAAAGTAAGATGGCATATGCAGATGATTTGCTCCTACCATCTCATATGCCATTTTATTGTATTTTCTCTCTCTGAGCTAAAATCTTATCCGTTTGGAAGAAGCCTAACAACTTCCTCTATAGGATTTCTGTTTTCCTGTTCCGTACTTTAATTTTCGATAGTGAGTAATACTGTTTTTGTGTACCGAAACGGCCTTCGAGCCTGGTGGCTTTGAAAATTCTATAAACAGAAGTTACTTAACACCTATTCAATACAAGCGATGATATTCAATTCTAAAACTTGAAGCATAATTGTAAACTTCAGCATGGCCAAGCGAAGGGTTACATTTGCCAAGTTGAGATTGATAGGACCCGGTACCTTTCACTGAAAAGATCTCTTAATCAAGCTTCATATCAGAATGAGAAACACGAGACCTAAACAATGCCAGCTAGGCATAAAACTGATTGGTCATTTCGACTCCTCCTTGTGATTAAGCCATCAGACAAACGTTACTTATGAACATTTTTAAGTGTTTTCCCAGGGACATCATGCAGTTTCGGGCGACTTGGACGTACGTTATAGATGTTCATCCATTTCTCAAGAATATCGCGTAATTCTTGCAGTTTCTGGCCATATGAGTTTTCCATTATCAGGTTTCTCATTTCCCCTCTGTCATTTTGCATATCAAACAGCTGTTCGCGATATCTTCCTTTATCGTAAAGCACATATTTATAACGTTCGCTACGTACTACCCAGCCCCTCGTCTTGCTACCGTCAAACCGTGTTTCGGTGATGATATATTCTTGATGTAAAGCTTGCGGATTTCCTTCCTCTGCAATTTTCCGGAAAGACTTTCCTGCTGCTCCCTTCGGCATTTTGGCACCTGCCCAGTCACACACGGAGGCAAAGAAATCTACACCGTTACTAATAAGCTGGGGTAACACTTTGCCTGCATTCTTCTTGCCTGGCAGCGTTACAATAAGAGGGATATTGATAATCTCCTCATATAAAGCAGACTTCTGGTTCCAACGATGGGCACCTATACCATCGCCGTGATCGCTGGAAAAGATTACCACTGTATTTTCCCAAAGATTATTCCGATCGATGGCATCAATAATCTTTCCTATTTCTCTATCTACTTTTTCTACCAAGCGATAATAAGTATATCGGTACATACGCCAGTCTTCGGGGGTAAAACCAGCGGTTGGATATACATTGTAGTTATTGATTCTTTCACTTTCAATGACGTCAGCATCATACGGGTTTTTGGCAAAATTGGCAGGCAATCCCGGACAATCCCGTATATCAGGTATATCAATATTTCCATAAGGGAAGTTCTGACGACGTGCATATTCGCAGATATTATGTGGGTTGTCATAGGAAGCCACCAAAAAAAACGGCTTTTTATGTTTGCGCGAGAGATATTCGGCACAAGCTTCTGCCAGCCCATCATCACTATGTTTATATATATTGTCGAAGCCATATTCTTTGTCTGGAACTTCGAGTAAAGGAAGATGCCATTTACCGCCATAGGCACAATCATAACCGGCATTCTTTATTAAAGTGCCCAGTGTTTGTGCCTTAAGAGAGTCGGGCATCGGTGATCCGTTGACAGACAGCCCTACTGCATCCGGATAGTACCCTGTAAACATAGCTCCACGTGAGGGGCCACTGAGTGGAGCTGTACAATAAGCGTTATTAAATAGTATACCGGCCGCTGCCAAACGGTCAAGGTTGGGAGTGTGCAGATCCGGATTTCCGGCACAGCTCATGGCGCTGGCCGTTTGCTGATCGGTGAAGATGTAGATGATGTTAGGACGTTCGATGGCAGAAGCCATAGAAGAGCATAACAACGAAAAACAAGCCAAATACTTCATTGAATTTTCTTTTACCATATTATTTCAATAATTCAATTTTGTTTTAAAGTGATATCATATTTCAAGTTCCGGTAAGGCATCAACCAGCCTTTTTTCTACTTTCTTTCCGTCTACCCGATCTATGATGGTCGTAGCACCTTTGTTTGAGTCATAATTGAAGTCCAGCGAAACACCGTTCTGTTTATTCTCTATATACAAGAACGCATTACCTTCACCTTCCAGATTACATTCGATAACCCATTCTTCTACTGTTATGCGGTTCCTTTCACGATTAATTACAGCATCGGCACGGTTGTTTCCATGTACATCAATCACATTGAGAAAACAGATTTTGCTGCAAGAAGCTGTCGTTGCTGTAAAATGATAATGATTGGAGAGAGTTTTGCCAAGTCGTTTTTTCCAATCAACAGCAGCCACAAAAAAGGTGTCTGTTTGCGCATAAGTCATTTTCTGTGAGGAGAACAGATGAGCTATAGATACTCCGTCTGCCTTGTTCTTTCCTAAGATGCGCAATCCGTCTTTCTCTTCAGCGACTTCCATGGGCAGTTCTACCGTATGCAGCAGATAATTCCATTCTACCGGTTCTTTACCAACCAGTTCGTCATAAACAACGAACAAACCCGAACGTCCCAGCTGAACAATATGTCTTCGAAAAAAATCCAGTTTATTCTCATCCCAACCTTTCTCCGGTGTATACTGAGTACCAGACAAGCGCCCACGTTCCAGCCACAACGGAGAAACCACTTTTCCATAAGCGTTAGAAGCATCACCTACAACGTAGGAGATTTCTTCTCCTTCATAATAGCGAGGAATCCATCCATAACCTTCCGTTCCAATCTTTTGTCCCATACCATTCACCAATATGGAATTATGGGCGCGAGTATTCCGATAAGCATACATGCAATGGTCATCTGTAAAGCCGGTACGATGTCCACTGCTATAGAAAATTGCCTTTCCACCAAAGAAAGTATTGAAGGCGTTTTGATTAGCTAAAGCATGGGAAGTGGCACCATAGGGGCTGCTACGGAAAGAGAGCATGGCATTGTTGGTGTGATGTCCTATGTCTGTGTTCATCAGTGCAGTGCCTGTCTGGCTGAAAACTTTGGACTGAGGCAGCTCCAACAGCTTACTACTATAAGCAGGCCTCTCCTTTTTTGTCGTACAACGATACCAGGTCAAGTCCGCCGGTTTGGCTTCAAAAGCTTTCGACAGAATATCAGGGTCTTCCTGCATAATTTCGTGTACATAAGCTGCCGCCCACGGATTGTTACATTCGCGTGCCAGCGCATCTGCATATCCTACGCGACCTCCATTCGGAGTGCGCTGTCCCTCATGCGAATTGCCATGTCCTCCGGATTTGGAAAAGGGAGGTTGCTGGTAAATGACATATAAAGCATTGTTGTTATACCACGGATCGGCAAAGAAATTGAAACCGGATATACGGGAGAAAAAGGCCGGTACCTCTATCAGTGTGCGTATATTTACATGAAAATATGAATCTCCATTATGCCAAGCACCATCCTTATTCAGTCCCGGAAGACGGGAGATCCATTCATTATAGCAATAATCTGCCCACACGGATGCTTCCGGAATCTCACCAACTGTGGCAAAGGCCGCCATTGTAAGAATGCGGAAAGTCATTTGCCATACATGATTGTCTGCAATACGGTTCTCCAGATGATTAACGTATTCATTATAGAATTTATTCCCGATATTCCGGATATTATCTAATAATAACTGTTTTTCTGACGGAGACAACAGGTTGTAGAACCCGTCGTACGCCGATGTGCTCATAGAGAGCAAAGTGGATAGATTGAAGTCACCTGCAAAGTATTTGCTTGTTTGCCAGGAAAGGATTTCACTCAACCGGTTGATGCCTTCACGATAATACTTCTTGTCTTTCGTCAGCAGATAGGCGCGTACCAATGCTTCCACATTGGCTTCTTCTCTATCCACAATCTTACGGCTCTCGCGGATAAGGGCTGACTCACGCTGTACTACATTGGTTAATGTAACTACATTTGTTGTATCTATCTCTTCCTGAAGATGCTTCAACGGATGAGAAATGCACCGGGAAGCTTTGTCCATATAGGCCTGAGCTTCCGGATTATTTTTATTCTTCGTTATAATTTCCTCCCAATCATCCGCATCCAATAATACGCGTGGGTGGTGAGACGTATATTTTGCCAAGACTTTCTCCAATGTGGGCGGATTAAATTCCGGTGTATCTTTACCTATATGGAATTGATAAACCGGTGACCATTCTTCTTTACCTCCAGGAGTGACGTAAGCATATTGCCAGTACCATTTTCCCTGAGCCAGGCACTGGAAAGGATTGAAAAAAGCCCAGGCGCGTTCCCCAATCAACACTTCCTTTTGAAAGTTCTTGTCCTGAGAAATACGAATCCGATAGACTACTTTCGGTTTTTCATCCACTTGTCCCGGAACTCCATCCAATACCGGACCTAAATGCGGGAATTTATCCGGCCACATAAAGCGCGGCGGATTCATCTTAACGCAAGCACCATTCGCAGGAGAGGGAGTTGCACGAACTTCGTGCATCAATGTCTCGCCGGAAACTGTTATGACAGCAGATTGCTCGGAACTGCCACATGCCATCAATAGGCAAAAGGCGGGTAAGCCTAATAATATCTTTCTCATCTCAGTATTTTATTTTTGTTTTTGAAACCAACCAGTTCTTTCAGGCTGACTGTCTTATTGTTGACCAGTGGATGTGCCCAAAAACCGATAAACGTAATATATCCCATGAAAACCAAGATAAGGAGCAT
>NZ_JBCNZM010000064.1:0-22182 GCF_040227615.1 Bacteroides sp. RTP31139st1_H2_RTP31139_211217
GGGGTGGTGCAACGAGACGGCACCCCGAAAGAGAGCTATTACGTCTTTCAATCCTATTGGAGCAGCAAACCGATGCTGCACATCTACGGACACTCCTGGCCGGTGCGCTGGGGCAAGCCGGGCGAGCCCAAGGAAATTCTGGTCTATTCCAACTGCCCCGAAGTGGAGTTGTTTGTCAACGGTGTGTCGCAAGGACGGAAGAAGCGCAACAGCCAGGACTTTCCGGCAGCAGGGCTGCGCTGGAATGTGCCATTACGAGAAGGAAACAACAAGATTACCGCCACAGGGTATGACGGCAAGCTGCGCCTCGACGATGAAATTCAGCAGGAGTATCAAACCCGAACCTGGGGCAAACCGTCAAGAATACTTCTGACGCAGACCGCCCAGGATGCGGAAACCATACTTGTGCAGGCTGAACTGATAGACGAAAACGGCATACGTTGCCTGGATGCCTGCCAGTTCATAGAATTCGGCTGCACAGACAGTGAAGCGTTACTCCGCAACCAAGGCACCGCGCAAGGCTCACGCCGCATACAAGCTGCTAACGGGCGGGCAAGTATCCGCGTAAACAAGCAGCACGCACCCGTCGTGGTGAGTGCATCTGATAGCAAACGAATCTTAAAAACCGCACTAATTTCCGTTTCCGGCCAGTAAGATAAGTATTTTAGCACTCTATTTAAGCACTAAAAATGATTTAATCCCTAACTTTGCGAAAAAGATTCATTTTATAAACTAATACATAACATTATGAAGAACTTATTCAACATCAAAGACAAAGTAGTAGTAATAACCGGCGGAACGGGAGTATTGGGGAAAGCTATCGCTCTTCATCTGGCGGAAGAAGGAGCGAAAGTGGTAATCTTAGGTCGCAAAGCAGAGGTAGGAAACGCCATCGTCAACGAAATCAAGGCAAACGGTGGAGAAGCCATGTTCCTGACAACCGACGTGATGAACCGTGAACTGCTGGAACAGAACTTGGCTGACATCCTGAAAGCCTATGGCCGCATAGATGCCCTGCTGAATGCAGCCGGCGGAAATATGCCGGGTGCCACCATCGCGCCCACGGGCACTTTCTTCGATTTGAAGATAGAAGAGTTCCAACGGGTGCTGGAATTAAACCTGACCGGTACCGTACTGCCTACACAAGTCTTCCTCAAACCGATGGTGGAGCAGAAGGCAGGTGCTATTGTCAACTTCTCCAGCATGGCTGCTTTCCGCCCCATGACGCGTGTAGCCGGATATGCTGCCGCAAAAGCCGGTATCTCCAATTTCACAGCCTTCATGGCTACGGAAGTTGCCAAGAAGTTTGGTGAAGGTATTCGTGTAAATGCCATCGCACCCGGATTTTTCCTCACAGAGCAGAACCGTGCCCTGCTGACGAACCCGGATGGAAGCTACACGGAACGTGGGCAAGATGTGATTCGCCAAACTCCCTTCGGACGTATGGGCCGTGCAGAAGAGCTTTGCGGAACCATCCAATACCTCATCAGCGATGCTTCCAGCTTTGTCACCGGTACGGTGGCTGTAGTGGACGGAGGGTTCAACGCATTCGCCATGTAAATAGTAAATTGCAAATCATCAAACAATAAATAACATGATTCTTTGTGAACAAACCTGGCGCTGGTACGGTCCCAACGACCCGGTAAGCCTTTGGGACATCAAACAAGCCGGGGCTACCGGCATTGTAAACGCCTTGCATCATATTCCAAACGGGGAAATATGGACAGTAGAGGAAATCAAGAAACGGAAAGAAATGATTGAAGCCGTCGGTCTGCGCTGGTCTGTAGTAGAAAGTGTACCCGTACACGAACATATCAAGACCCAAACCGGAGACTTCCAGAAGTATATCGACAACTATAAAGAGAGCTTGCGTAACCTGGGCAAATGCGGCATTCACATTGTCACCTACAACTTTATGCCCGTACTGGACTGGACACGTACCGACCTCGCCTACGAACTACCCGACGGCAGTCGTGCCCTCCGCTTTGAACGTGCCGCTTTCATCGCCTTCGACCTCTTCCTGCTACGTCGTCCCGGTGCAGAAGGCGAATACACCGATGAAGAAAAGGCCAAAGCCCGTGCCCGCTTCGAACAGATGACAGAGGCAGACAAACAACTGCTTGTACGCAACATGATTGCCGGACTTCCCGGCTCAGAAGAAAGCTTCACCCTGGAACAGTTCCAACAGGAACTGGACCGCTACAAGGGCATCACTCCGGAACGCCTGCGTGCCAACCTGATCTATTTCCTGCAAGAAATCACTCCGGTAGCCGACGAAGCAGGTGTCATGCTCGTTATCCATCCGGACGACCCACCGTGCTCCATCCTCGGCCTGCCACGCATCATGAGCTGTGCTGCCGATTTCCAGGCACTGATTGACGCTGTTCCCAACAAGAGCAACGGTCTTTGCCTCTGCACCGGTTCGCTCGGTGTAAGCAGCGCCAACGATTGTGCAGTCATCATGCAGCAATTTGCCGACCGCATCAACTTTGTCCATCTGCGCAGTACACAACGCGACGCCGAAGGCAATTTCTACGAAGCCAACCACCTGGAAGGAGACGTGGACATGTATCACGTGATGAAAGCCTTCCTTGAACTGCAACAACGCCGTGGTGTCTCTATCCCGATGCGACCCGACCACGGACACCAGATGGTAGACGACTTGAAGAAGAAAACCAATCCCGGCTATTCCTGTATCGGCCGTCTGCGCGGACTGGCAGAGCTTCGTGGACTGGAAATGGGTATAGCCAAATCGCTGTACGAATAAGGCACAAGATATAGCAAGCATAAGGAAAGAACAGGAAGCCCTCCGTCCGAAACTTTGAAGTTTCGGACGGAGGGCTTCCCTTTATAAGTTTTCTGCCATCAGCCGCCTCTTCTTAAGGCACTGTCTGCCGACATTTATTTACCTTCTTTTGCAGCAAGCACTTTCCATACAACGGCACTCAGCGCAGCACCCACAAACGGAGCTACAATGAACAGCCACAACTGAGAGAGAGCCTCGCCACCCTGGAACAGTGCCGGACCGATGCTACGGGCAGGATTGACAGAAGTTCCCGTAACAGGAATACAAACAATGTGCACTAATACCAACGTAAGACCAATGGCCAATCCTGCAAGATTACCCGCCCCCTTCTCGGAATCCGTAGAACCTAAGACAACCAGCACAAAGATAAACGTGAACACAGCCTCTGCAATGAATGCCTGCAACATCATTCCGTCAGCAAACCCATTGGAACCGGTAGCCGTAGGACCACCATGAGCGCCCGTAGACACCAATGCATAAAGAATGGCAGAACCGATAACCGCCCCGATAACCTGAAACACCATATACATGGCTGCATCTTTCCCGCTCATCCTGCCGGACAACAGAACGCCCAGGGTAATGGCAGGATTAATATGACAGCCCGAGATTCCTCCGATAGCGTATGCCATCGCCACAACGGACAAGCCGAAAGCAAAAGCCACTCCCAGCGTTCCGACACCTGCACTAACCGCCCCCGCCGCACTTCCGGCAAAGACAGCACTACCACATCCCATCAGGACAAGAACCATTGTCCCGATCATTTCTGTAAAAATAAATATAAAAGATGAAAATCTGCCCAAACACGGCGGTAAAAACTCACCCATTACTACAAAACATCACTGCTTTGACTCTAACATCCAGCATATCTGCATCTTCCTTAGCCAACCCGAAGAAACTCAGAAATATAAGAAAACATATTGGCTTGTAAAGAGTACAAAGAAAGGGTGCAACCTCACGGCCACACCCTCCATCTACACTATCTTTGATAATAACCTAAAAGGAAACTTTATTTTCCTACATCATTTCAATTCAAAAGGAACCGTTCCCTTCACATCGGCTGCCGAAGCTGCTATGACAGCCTCGAACTTGCCCGGCTCGGCCACCCAAGCGTGCTGGGTGTCATCGAAGAAGCTAAGAGCCTCCTTATCAATGGTAAATGTGACTTCCTTTGTTTCGCCCGGAGCCAGTTTCACCTTTTGGAAACCTTTCAGTTCCTTGACGGGACGAGGCAGAGAGGACTTCTTGTCACTGATGTACAGTTGGACAACTTCCTGCCCTTCGCGCGCTCCGGTATTCTTTACAGAAACCTTCACGGTCAGCGTACCGTCGGCCTGCATGGTCTTGCTGTCGGCCGTCGGCTTGCCATATTCGAAAGTGGTATAGCTCAAACCGTGGCCGAAGGGGAACAACGGTTTCACCTTCTTCTGCTTATCGGCCCAACGGTAGCCCACGAAGATGCTTTCATTATACTTGATGTCGATGATGTCCTTGCTCCGTTTGCCGGTATATTCGCCCAAGCTGTGGGCCGGGCAGTCCTCCAGCTTCACGGGGAAGGTGAACGGAAGCTTGCCGCTGGGATTGACATCACCCATGAGGATGGCGGCAAGGGAACTGCCGGCTTCGGAACCCAGATACCAGTCCTGCACGATGGCAGGCACCTCGTTCACCCACGGCATGGCAATGGCGTTGCCGGAGATGTTGACGACAATCAGATTCTTGTTCGCCTCGGCCAGTGCGGAGATAACGGCATCCTGACCGTAGGACAAGCCCAGACCCTTACGGTCGGAGTCCTCGCAGTCCTGGCCGTTGCTCTTGTTCAGGCCGCCGATGAAGATGACATAATCGGCATCCCGGGCCTCTTTCACGGCTTCAGCTATCAGCTCTTCGGGAGTACGGTCATCCTTCAGATTCTGTCCGGTCACCACCCCGTTGTATTCACCGCTTGCATCGCCCACGTAGCCACGGGCATAGACCACCTCGGCCTTGCCGGCCACACGCTGCTTGATGCCGTCCAACGGAGAGAGTTCGCGCTGTACCTTCAGGGAAGAACTACCACCGCCTACGGTCATCATCTTGATGGCATTCTCGCCCACTACAAGAATCTTTTTAGCCCGGTTCAGGTCTATCGGGAGCACATTGCCCTTGTTCTGCAACAGTACGATGCCCTCCTCACCGATGCGGCGGGCAGCCTCGTAATGTTCCGGAGAGAGCATGCTTCCCCACGGACGGTCGGGGTTCATCACCGTACGGAAGATAAGGCGCAGAATGCGGCGTACCTTGTCGTCCAGTTCCGTGGTACCTACCTTACCTTCGCGGATGAGGTTCAGATAGGGATTTGCCAGATAATAGTTATCGTATGCGTTGCTGGCACCGTTCGAGAGCCCGTTGGTCCAACTGCCGAATTCCATATCCAGCCCGTTGGTGATGGCTTGCCGGGTATCGTGCGTGCCGCCCCAGTCGGAAATGACTACGCCGTCGAATCCCCATTCGCCCTTCAATATATCGTTCAATGTGTATTGGTTGTGACAAAGATGTTGGCCTTTGTATAGGTTGTAGGCACCCATGATGCTCCACGCTCCGCCTTCCTGCACGGCCATCTTGAAAGCAGGCAGATAGATTTCATAAAGAGCACGGTCGTCCACGATGACGTTGGTGGTGTGGCGGTTCACTTCGTGGTTGTTCAAGGCGAAGTGTTTCACGCAGGCAGCCACGCCGTTCTGCTGCACGCCCCGGATATAGGGCGACACCATCTTTCCGGCCAGATAAGGGTCCTCACCCATATACTCGAAGTTGCGTCCGTTGAGCGGTGTGCGGTAGATATTGACACCGGGGCCCAGCAGGACGGACTTGTTGCGGTAGCGTGCCTCTTCACCGATGCTCTGTCCGTAAAGGAGAGACATTTCGGGGTTCCAGGTTGCCGCCAGACAGGTCAGGGCAGGGAAAGCCACGCAGGAGTCGTTGGTGCATCCGGCTTGTTCCCACTCGTCCCACAACACATCGGGACGTATGCCGTGGGGGCCGTCGTCCGTCCATACATCGGGAATGCCCAGACGGGGCACACCCGCACTGCTGAACTTGCTTTGCGCATGGGTCAACTTCACTTTCTCTTCCAGGGTCAGACGGCTTAAGGCGTCTTCCACTCTTTCTTCAATAGGTTTGCTTGCGTCCAGATAGACGGGCTTCTGCTGGGCCGAAAGAGGCAGCGCGACAGCGGCCAGAACCAAACCGAATAATACTTTTTTCATTGTTGTATAATTAAGTTGTTATATAAGTAAGCAATCATAATCAGTCCGTACCATTGATAATCCCCGACATACAAGGGAATATGACTTAGCCCTACCTACATAGGAACTGAAGTCCTTACACCCGTATAGTGAGTACCCATAACATCCGGATGTTGTTGTCCAAAACATCCCCATGTTTTACCCCAAAACACCCGGATGTTTTATCCCAATACATCCCCATGTTTTGCCCTAAAACATCCGGATGTTTTGGGTGCTCAGTCCTATGGTGTGTACAGCTCAGTCCCTACCTCTTTCATGCTAAGTCCCGGCATCTCATCCTCTGGGACTTGATACGTACTGTTTGCAGCGAGGCAGCACCCGCTACTTCATTCCCAATGACCGGATATAACCCTCCTGAACCACACAATTCTTCAGTTTGCATGCCTCGATAAAGTCCATCATCGCCTTGCGGGACATGGCCTGCGCGGGACGTGCCTCACGGATTTCCTTGTACGTGGCACGCGGTGCTTCGGAGAAATACACGATGTTTGCCCAGTTCTCCGGCGGAGTGATGCCGACGAAAGAAGAACCGTCCATCTTCTTGTAGGGCCAGAAGGTATAGCCGATGTTGTTCTCGCGCATCGTCTGGCAGAAAGCGGCCTGCCATTCGTCCGTATTGTGGCCTATCTCACCCATGTACATGGGCAGGTTCACACTGTCGCGGAAGTTGATAATCGTCTGGATGGCAGCTTGGGTAGGTTCGCCTCCGTAACGGTGGCAAGTGTACATTATCTTGTCGTCGAACTTGGAGTCCTTGAAAGGCTTGAAATTACCGTTCCATTGCGCACCGCCCAGCAGAATGATGTGGTTGCTGTCCACCTCGCGGATGGCGGCTACACCTTTCTTATATACATCTTCCAGCTTGCCGTTGAGTTCCTCCATGTTCTCGAAGTAAGGGGCAATGGGCTCGTTGAAGAGTTCGTAACCGAGGATGACCGGTTCGTTCTTGTAGCGGTCGGCTATCCGGCGCCAAATGTCACAGTAGAGTTGCTGGCTGACTTCGCTGTCGAACAGCCAGGGATAGCCGTAGCTGTCGTCGATATTGTCGCCCGTCTGTCCGCCGGGAGCGTCGTGCATGTCGAGGATGAGGTACAAGTCCGATTCGCGGCACCACTCTACCAGGCTGTCCACGCGGGCAAAGCCGTCTTGGTCGGCAGTCAGCCCCATATAGTCCTCGTCGGTAAACAGCTTGTAGTGGAAAGGCAGGCGGATGGTGTTGGCACCCTGCTCCTTGATGAAGCGGATGTCCTCGCGCGTTACATAATTGTCCTTGAATGCTTTCCAGAAGTCGGCCGTAAAGTCCGGTCCCACCAACTGGCAGAACATCTCATTGATGAAACGGCCGGAATTGGTCTTGTTGAACTTGAACATGTATCCTTCCGGATTCAGCCAGTTGCCCAGGTTGGTACCCATGATGAAGAGTTTGGTACCGTCGGGCTTTATCAAGTCCTGACCCTGAATGGTTACGAATGCATCCGAAGTTACTTCTTTTGTCGCTTGTTTCTCACCGCATCCCGCAAGGCCCAAAGAGAGCAGGGCGATGGTAATGCTTGTCGCTAATAAATGTTTCATGGCAATAATTTTGGTTATAGTATTAGTTGCGATATTCGCTTTTGCTTCCCCAAAGTTAGGAAAGATAAGAACACCTCGTACCGGCGAATCGGGAATAGGTGGAAGAAGTGAAGAAGCATGAACAAACAAACAACTAATAATCAGAAATATAATCAGAAGAAGAGAAAGGCAGAAAGTGGATTCAAAAAGCCGGTTTGACGTATTGTCAGCGTATCTGCATCAGCCGTATTTCAAAGTCCTCGCGCGAAATGCGGGCCTTGTTCTTCACTTTGGCACGGTAATTATAGATGGTGTTTACGGAATAACGGAGGAATTCTGCAATCTGCGAACTGTCGTCGATGCCCAGACGAATCAAGGCGAAAATGCGGAGTTCCGTATTCAGCAACTCGCCTTTACGGAGCACGATGCGTTCTTCGGGCTGCAGCAAGTCATTGAATTTATCGACAAAATCGGGGAAAAGGTGCAAGAAGGCAGTATCAAAGTTATCATAGAGTTCCTTCAGTCCGGTGTCCAGCACCTCGCGGGAACGCACCATCTTCAGCAGCTCTTCCATCTGCCCGGCAGAGATTTTCTTGTTGACCATCCGCCGGTAGGTATCCAGCCGGTTGATATAAACGGAGCAGA
This sequence comes from Bacteroides sp. RTP31139st1_H2_RTP31139_211217, assembly GCF_040227615.1. NCBI lineage: Bacteria > Pseudomonadati > Bacteroidota > Bacteroidia > Bacteroidales > Bacteroidaceae > Bacteroides > Bacteroides sp. RTP31139st1_H2_RTP31139_211217. The sequence goes on from NZ_JBCNZM010000064.1 coordinate 8,287, forward strand.
GATTCATGAAACGGCCCACATACTCCTCCTTGATGTTGTTTGAGAGTTGCAGTTGCTCGTTGGCATGCTCCAGCTTGTTCCGTGCGGCAGAGAGTCGCTGCATCTGCCGGTAGATAAAGCCCACTGCCACCACCAACAGCACAATCAAAGCGCTGATGAGCCAGAGGTACAGCCGGAGCCGGTCATTCTGCTTCTCACGCATGGCCTGATAAGTGAGGTCTATCAGTGAAAGGATGCCGGCAGTCTGGAGGCTGCGGCTACGGGCGTTGTATCGGTTGGTTTCGTCCCACGAGAAACGGATGTAACGGTAGGCATGCTCCATATCCCCTTCCTCATAAAGAAGTTCCGCCAGGTTCCAGAGTGAGGCATGGTCTGTGATGCTCAGGCGAATATCGGTCAGTGCAGACAAAGCCAGATAGCGCTTCTCCTCCTCCCGGTTCCCGAGCCGGCGGTAGAGCAATGAGCGCTGATAGGTCACCAGCGCATATTCGGGAGTATTGGGCTTGGCATGTGCCAGACGCGTATCATTGATGCTCAAGGCTTCGTCCGGATGGCCTGCAGCGGCCTCCCGCGTCTCTCTTCGTTCCAGATATAGGGGGGATGAAGGCAGAAGTACCTGCATCAAAGAATCGTCATAATGGGTAGCCAAAGCCTGATAATGCTTCTTGAAAGAATCGTCCAGCGTATAGAAACTCAGTTCTGTGTAAAGTTTATGACAGGCATTGTAATAGTCCGGCAGCAGATGGGAGGGAAGGGAGGCTTTGTCCGTCTGCCTCAAGAGTTCGGCGGCTTCCTCGTACATGCCTGCCGAAGCCATCAGGTGGGCAAGCTCCAGCCTTGTTTCGAGTGCTCCATTCCGTTGGCCATAGCGTTCTGCCCAATCCAGATTGACACGAAGATAATGGATGGCAGAGTCGCAGATATATGCCTTGTACTCCTTATAAATTTCTCCATTCCATCGAAAAAAAGAGAGATTGGCGGTGTCGGCATCCAGCAATTGGCACTTCAGCCGGGCAATGCGCCCTTCACGCACGGCGACATAGTGCCGATGCGCCTCGATAGCCTCATCCAAAGAAGCCGTCAGTGCAGTGAAAGACGACGTGCCGGCAGCCAAAGCCACACTTTGCCATACCACGACGGCAAGAAAACAAAAAATGAACAATCTCCTTTCCATGACCATAAAGTTCATGCAAATATAGCAAGAAATCCTGCAAAGCAGTAGCATCGGAAAGAATAGTTTCCTATATTTGCGTTCAAAACCCCCAAACAAATTATCTATCATGAAAAGCTTAACACTCCAACGGATTGCCGCGGTAGACGTATTCCGCGCACTCACCATGTTCCTCATGCTCTTTGTCAACGACATTCCCGGACTGAAAAACGTGCCCCACTGGCTGATGCATGCCAGGATGGACGAAGACATGATGGGATTCTCCGACACCATCTTCCCTGCTTTCCTTTTCTGCATGGGCATGTCCGTATCCTTTGCCATACAAAACCGGTACAAAAAAGGAGACAGCACCCTGCAAGTCGTGGCCCATATCTTCTGGCGGACAGTGGCGCTGATTGCCATGGGACTGTTTTCACTGAACAGCGGAGGCATCGAAGGCGGTCTATCGCACCAATGGTTCTCCATCCTGATGGTCATCGGTTTCTTCCTCACCTGGGGGGTATATCCCAAAGCGGAAGGAACGAAAAAGACCCTTTTCACCGCAATGAAAACAGCAGGCGTGCTGCTGCTCGCCTTCCTCGTCATCTACAAGGACATGAACGGGAAACCGTTCCAGATAAGCTGGTGGGGCATCCTCGGACTTATCGGCTGGACGTATGCGGTATGTGCAGGCATCTATCTGTTCACCCGGGAAAGCCTGCGGAAGAATGCCATTGCCTGGTTCGTGGTCGTATTGCTTGCCGTAATCAGCCATTCAGACCTGATACCGGGAGAGTACGGCAGCCGGATTATCCTGCTTCCCTTTATCCCGAGTGACTGGACACTGCATGCCTTCGGTATGTCCGGCGTATTGACCTCCCTGCTCATGCAGCGCTATGCCGACCGGGAACGGCCGGGACGATTCATCGGCATGCTTTGTGCCCTCGGCGTAGGAATGCTTGTCCTTGCCCTCGTCTCACACCCGTTCTGGATTATATCCAAAATACAAGCCACACCGACATGGCTGTTCTACTGCCTCGCCATGTTCTTCCCCTTGTTCGGCTTCTTCTACTGGCTGACGGACGTGAAAGGCAAGACCAACTGGTTCGATATTATCAAACCCGCAGGCACGGCAACGCTGACCTGCTATATTATCCCTTACATCTGGTATGCTGTCCAGCAACTGCTGCATCTGCACTATCCCGAAGCATTGGGAAGCGGTGTACCGGGGCTGCTCAAGTCCCTCGTCTTCTCGCTTGTCATTGTCGGGCTGACCGGCTTGCTGGTGAAAGTAAAAATTAAACTGAAAGTATAATGTTGAAAGTCCAAACACCCAACGGTGAAGACAAGGTGCTGCTGCATTCGTGCTGCGCACCTTGCTCCTCTGCCATCATCGAGTGCATGCTGGAGAACGGCATACGCCCCACCGTATTCTACTGCAATCCCAACATCTATCCGCAGGCGGAATATGAGATAAGGAAAAACGAGGCTATCCGTTTCGTAACCTCCAAAAACATCGATTTCATCGATGCAGACTACGATTATGCACACTGGCTGCACACCATGCAAGGCCTGGAGCACGAACCGGAACGCGGCAGCCGTTGCCTGAAGTGCTTCACCCTGCGCCTGACAGAGACAGCCCGCTACGCCTCCGAGCATGGTTTCTCCGTATTCACCACTACCCTCGCCTCTTCGCGCTGGAAAAGCCTGGAGCAAATCAATGAAGCCGGACGCCGTGCCGCCGCGCTCTATCCGGATACCCTCTTCTGGGAACAGAATTGGCGGAAAGGCGGGCTCCAGGAGCGGCGCAACCAACTGCTGAAAGAGTATGACTTCTACAACCAGCAGTATTGCGGCTGTGAATTCAGCATGCAACGGTTGGAAAAGAACGAAACGATATAAAATCGGCCGGATTATGTACGATATCGTACTAAAACTAGGTACGTTTCCCGTAACTTTGTTTCATGTTAACAATAAGAACTAAAGAAAACATGAAGAAACTGACTTTTACATTATTCATCGCCCTAGCAGTGGCATGCCTCTTTTCAGTTCCCTGCAATGCCAAGGGAAAAGCAAAACACGTAGTTTTCATCGGTCTTGACGGCTGGGGTAGCTACAGTGTTCCCAAAGCAGACATCCCCCACATCAAGCAACTGATGGCAGACGGTTCTTATACATTAGAAAAACGGACTGTACTTCCCTCCTCCAGCGCCGTCAACTGGGCAAGCATGTTTATGGGGGCAGGTCCTGAATTGCACGGATATACGCAATGGGGCTCCAAGACTCCCGAGCTTCCGTCACGCGTACTGAACCAGCACGGCATATTTCCTACCATCTTCCAGCTGCTACGTGATGCCCGGCCGGAAGCGGAAATAGGCTGCCTGTATGAATGGGACGGTATCAAATACCTTGTAGACACTCTTGCCTTAAGCCACTATGCGCAAGCGCCCGACTACAACAAACATCCCGAAGCCTTATGCGGTATGGCAGAAAAGTATATCAAGGAGAAACAACCGACCCTTCTTGCCATTTGCTTTGACAACCCCGACCATGTAGGCCATCAAGCCGGACACAATACTCCTGAATATTACGCCAAACTGAAAGAACTCGACGGTTATGTGAGCCGCATCATCCAGGCCGTTACAGAGGCAGGCATGCTGAAAGAAACCATCTTCATCGTTACTGCCGACCACGGAGGCATTGAAAAAGGACATGGCGGCAGGACCATGCAGGAAATGCAGACTCCCTTCATCATCTCCGGAAAGAACATTAAGAAAGAAGGCGAATTCCACGAAAGCATGATGCAGTATGACGTTGCCTCCACCATTGCCCACATCTTCGGGCTGAAACAGCCACAAGTATGGATAGGACGTCCTATGTTGCAGGTTTTCAAATAAAAAAAGCGGTCAGCGATAAATGAGCGTCGAAAGATAGTCCTCGGCAAACATCTCGTTCGCCACCTCTAACAGAGCTTCCGAAGTGAGCTGTTCAATGCGATGGAACACGGCTTCGGAAGTTTCGCATTTATTATAATGCAGGAAAGTCTTTCCCATACCCAGCGCATTGTTCTCATTATTATCCGAAGCTACACCGATTTGCCCGATAAGCTGCTTCTTGGCGGCCGCAAGCTGCGAGGAAGTCATCCGGACATCACGCAAGCGTTTCAATTCCTTATATACCAGGCGGGTGCAGTAGTCCAAATCTGCAGGGTCGCAACCGAAGTAGATGCAGAAAGTTCCCGTATCGGTATAGGAAGTCAAGTTGGATTCTACGTTATAGACCAGCCCACGACGTTCACGGAGAGAGACGTTCAAGCGGCTGTTCATGCCCGGGCCACCCAAGACATTGTTCAGCAGGTAAAGTGCGGTGCGCTTGTCATCGTATGCATTATATCCCCGGCTGCCAATCATGACATGTGCCTGGTGAGTATCCTTATGCACTACAAGATGCTCGGGCACATAAAGGGGAGGCGGAGTACGACCATAATGCACCGGTGTTGCCGGTATATCCGCCAGAAGTTTTTTTGCCATAAGCACAACTTTCTTGAAACTCAGATTGCCCAGAACAAAGAAAACCATATTGTTGGGATGGTAGAAGCGGGCAGTGAATGCGGCAGCATCCTCACTGCGAAACTGCTTTAACTGCTCGGGATTGCCAAGAATGTTGCGTCCCAGGGGATGCCCCCTGAATATCAAGTCCTCAAAATCATCGAAGATTAGCTCGGAAGGGTTGTCTTCGTAGGATTGTATCTCGTCGATAATCACCTCTGTCTCCTTCTCTATCTCGCGTTGCGGAAAGGTGGAGTGGAATACAATATCCACCAGAAGTTCGAAGGCACGGCCGAAATGCTCGGTCAGGAAAGCAGAGTAAATCACCGTCTCTTCCTTGTTGGTGTAAGCGTTGAGGTCGCCGCCCACATTCTCCATGCGGTTCAGAATGTGCCATGCCTTGCGCTTGGCGGTACCTTTAAATATAAGGTGCTCCACAAAATGCGCCATACCCTGCTCGTTTTCAAGCTCGTCGCGCGTACCCGCATCTACGGCAAAACCACAATAAGCCACTTTGGAGGCTGAGGGTTCGTGAATGATGCGCATGCCATTGGGCAGGATATATTGATTGAAAGTTGGCAGTAAATTTTCTTTTAAGTTCTTCATTCTGACGTTTCAAACTATTTGAGGCGACAAAAATACAATAAAACTTATTGCCGTTTATAGAAAATTGCAGATATTTGCAATTGCTATAATTTTAAGCACATTAATCAAATTAGCACATTAAGTATGATTGCATCCATTCAAGAGCTTTTGCAGAAAGAGGCACAAGCCGTACTGAACATTCCAGTGACGGACGCTTATGAAAGAGCTGTAGAACTCATCGTAGAACAAGTGCACCGCAAAAAAGGGAAACTGGTAACTTCGGGCATGGGCAAGGCAGGACAGATAGCCATGAACATCGCTACCACCTTCTGCTCTACCGGTATTCCGTCCGTTTTCCTGCACCCCAGCGAAGCACAGCATGGTGACCTCGGCATCCTCCAGGAGAATGACTTGTTGCTGCTCATCTCCAATTCGGGCAAAACTCGTGAAATCGTGGAGCTGACACAGCTGGCACATAACCTGAACCCGGGACTGAAGTTCATCGTCATCACCGGAAACCCCGACAGCCCCCTGGCACACGAATCCAACGTATGCCTCAGCACCGGGAAACCGCAAGAAGTATGTGTACTGGGCATGACACCCACGACTTCGACCACCGCCATGACCGTCATCGGCGACATCCTGGTGGTACAGACCATGAAAGAAACTGGATTCACCATTGAAGACTACTCCAAGCGCCATCACGGTGGTTACCTCGGAGAAAAATCAAGATCGCTATGCGTAAAGTAATAGGCATCGGAGAAACCATACTGGACATCATATTCCGTGGCGAACAGCCCACAGCAGCCGTTCCGGGCGGTTCGGTATTCAACGGCATCGTTTCACTGAGACGTATCGGTGTTCCCATCTGCTTTATCAGTGAAACGGGCAACGACCACGTGGGCAATATCATCCTCAACTTCATGCGCGAGAACAATATTCCCACAGACCATGTCAATGTGTTCCCCGACGGGAAGTCCCCCGTATCACTCGCTTTCCTGAACAACCGGAGCGATGCGGAATACATCTTCTACAAAGATTATCCCAAGCAGCGCCTGGACGTGGAATATCCGCAGATTCAGGAAGACGACATCGTAATCATAGGGTCGTACTATGCCCTGAATCCGGTACTGCGCGACAAAGTGGTGGAGCTACTGGAACGCGCACACGACATGCATGCCATTATCTACTACGATCCCAATTTCCGTTCGTCCCATAAAGAGGAGGCCATCAAGCTGGCTCCCACCATCATCGAGAATCTGGAATACGCCAACATTGTACGCGGCTCGCAGGAGGATTTCTTCTATATGTGGGGCTTGCAGGAGGCCGACAAGATATACAAGGACAAAGTGAAGTTCTACTGCCGCAACTTCCTCTGCACGGCCGGCGCGGAGCAGGTTTCATTGCGTACCGGCACAATTTCCAAAGAATACTCCATTCCTCCGTTGGAAGCGGTCAGCACCATCGGTGCGGGCGACAACTTCAATGCAGGCATCATCTTCGGGCTGCTGAAGTACAATGTACGCTACGAGGACCTCGATACCATGGACGAGGCCACTTGGGACAAAATCATCCAATGCGGCATTGAGTTTGCCGCCGAGGTATGCAAGAGTTTCAATAACTCCGTTTCAAAGGAATTTGCAGAAGCACGGAAATACCAACCATAGGCACCCTTACAAAAGGGTGTTCACCACAGATTACACGGCCTGAAAATCCATGCAATCTGTGGTAGGACAGCTTCCGGATTAACAAAATTCTCCTGTTTTTCCTTTCATTTCTGCTTTTTTTTTGCTTTATTTGTCTATTCTTTATACCTTAAGCATTCGCGCTATGAATAGAAAAGGAAACAGACAGCACTCTCCAACCCCTCCTAAGCAGAAATGGCAAAACATCTACCTTGCACTGTGCGTTCTTTTAGGAATGCTCGCCTCTTGCGAAACAGAAGAATCTTTCTATCAACCCCGATTCCCGGCAAACAACATCCCGTTGACCCGGCAAGCGTTATTCAAGCCGGAAAACTTCTTTGCCTACACCGACTCTACCCTGAAAGCCGTGATTTCCGCATTACGCAGAGTAGAAGAAGAAAAGCATTTCACCGCTCCTTTCCTGTTGAAATACGGCATTCCTCTCTGGAACTTCACCTACCAATTGACCGAAGAAGAAGAGACCTGCATCTTCGTTCCCCTCTACCGCCTTGACAAGCCACACTGCATCGATGCCATCTGGCTGTTGCACATCAAAGACGGATGGATGAAATTCCTTCCATTGAAGCGTGATGACGAACTCATAAGAGAAAGCGACCAAGTGTTCATATTCGACTTGTTAAGCTATCTGGTATTTGGCGAAGAGAATGCGCAAGGACTCACATTCAAGCCTCATGCCCAGACCCGTTCGGTAATAACCGTCACCCAATGCTGGGATGTATATACCGGACCTAAAGACCAGCTGGAATACAGCTATACCAACTGCGTTAGTCATTCCTATTGGGTAGATGATGCCCTTATAAATAATAGCAACTGGAACAGTGAAGGAGGAGGAAGCGGCGATGTGTGGATTGGAGGAGGAAGTTCAGGAGGTTCCGGCTCTTCATCGGGCACTCCGGCAGGAAATATATTCAAGAAAGAGGCCGACCAAGACTCGCTTTTATGGGTAATCACCGAAAACATGACAGCCCGAATCATGGAAGACTGTTTGGGAGGAGACCTATACAGCCAACTGAAAGAGAAAGTCAAAAACAACAAAATCAATCTGGAATTCGATTTCGGCAAAGGGTATTCCTACAATTGGGAAGAGCATACCTTGCACATCGGATTGGAAGAATTGGAAGCAAACAACCTTCTGCATGAAATGTTCCATGTTTTCCAAACCACACAAGAGCCTATATCATCGTTCAAAAGTTCTATGATGAACAGAGAGATAGAAGCGCACTATGCGCAATACCTGTTCTTACAAAGGAGCGCGGAGTGGACGGACAAAAAACAAGATAAATATGCAAAAAGCCAACGCCTAAGAGCAACAACTTCATTGACTAAATATGTAAATCAGCAAGGTCATGTTACAACTTCATTCTTGGATATCTTTGAAACCTATATATCTAATAATGTCGTTAATGCTTTCCGTCAGGAAGGATACGACAATTATCCATTTAAAGAGTATTCGGATATCACCAATATTTTTCCCAACATAAAATTAACAACTAAAAATTGTGACGAATGAAAAGACTATTGCTTATTACACTGCTTATAGGATACATCTACCCTTGTGTAGCACAGGACAAACCTATCAGAACAGAAGAATCACTTGAAGGAACAGTCATTTATAAAAAGACCACCACTTTCGAGGTAGATGGTTATACGTACCAATGCGACGTAGATGACGGTAGCCAGTTTGTGACTCTTTATAACAAAGAAAACAAACTGACATACGAAAAGATTGTGTATAAAGACACGGGGAAGACATATATTGGCAGCTGGAGTAGCAATGTAATTGAATATGACAGATTCATGAGTCAGCAAGCAGATTTCATAGTAGACCAAGCATTCACCAAAGCCATGGCAGATGAAATTGGGAAAACGGAACTTATGATAACCATGTTGCTCAGTCCAAATACGGGAGAAGTAATGGAAGTGAATTTCAATTTTTTCACCTTTGAGCCATACGCCAAAGTGCCACTACATGTATATAGGGAAATCGAAGTAAAACTGAAAGAACAAATTCATTTTAAACCCATAGAGGAAGGAAAACAACTCAACTACATTATGCTGGCATGGATGCAAAAGCCCCAAGGGAAACTCCCCCCATTACCTCCTCCCGGTTCGCTAATGTAAGCAACATACAAAATTAACAACTAAAAATTGTGACGAATGAAAAGACTATTGCTTATTACACTGCTTATAGGATACATCTACCCTTGTGTAGCACAGGATAAACCTATCAGAACAGAAGAATCGCTTGAAGGAACAGTCATTTATAAAAAAACCACCACTTTCGAGGTAGATGGTTATACGTATCAATGTGACGTAGATGACGGTAGCCAGTTTGTGACTCTTTATAACAAAGAGAACAAGTTGACATACAAAGATATTGTATATAAAGCCACAGGAAAAATATACATCGGTAGCTGGAATGAAAAAAAAGTAATTGAATACAATAGCTCCATGAGTAAACAAGCAGACTTCATTGTGGACGAAGCTTTTACCAAAGCCATGGCAGATGAACTCGGAAAGCGTGAGTTCACAATAACCATGCTACTCAGTCCGGATACGGGGAAAGTAATGGAAGTGAATTTCAATTTCACGACCTTTAGCCCATACGCCAGAGTACCACTGCATGTATATAGGGAAATCGAAGTAAAACTGAAAGAACAAATACACTTTAAACCCGGAGAAGTGGGAAAACAACTCAATTACATCATGCTGTCATGGAGACAAAAGCCCCAAGGGAAACTCCCCCCATTACCACCTCCCGGTTCGCTGATGTAACATTGTAAACCAACCTGCCTATGCACGAAAGAATCTATAGCAGTTTTTTTAAAGTTCAAAAAAGAAATATAAAAGCTTGGCATTGCTGTTACCTTCTGTGGGTAAATTACATATATTTGTGATTAACGACATCAGAGAGGTTACGAATTATGTATAAGAACTTATTGAACTTGCTTGTTTTGGCAGTGCTGCTCCCTTCCTGCAATGGCACTGCCCCTCACATTTCCGTTGTATGCGAAGAAAACAACGTGGGCAACTGCATTGTAAAATGGGAAATGGCCCCTCTCATCAAAGGAAATGTGAAGGTATATGCTTCGACCAATCCCAACCATATCCCCGAAGATGTTCCCGTTGCCGTCGCCAACATCTCCGACCTGAAGATGACTGTCATCACTACCGACCCTACACAACGATACTACTACACACTTGTATTCGCTGACAAATACCGGGTAAAGATTGCCACCCGCAACATCAACATCCCCGGCATACAGAACTTCCGAGACCTGGGAGGCTATTCCTCCTATCCCACCCAAAAGAAAGTGCATTGGGGCATGCTGTACCGCTCTGCCGAAATAGATAAACTGAAACCGTGTTCGCGCAAAGAGCTCAAGAACATAGGCATAAGGACTATCATCGACCTGCGTTCATCTGTCGAAGCGAATAGACAAAGCCCTTTGCAACAGGCATTCAAAGTGATCCATATCCCCATTCCTACCGGCGACATGGAGTATATCCTGAAAGGTGTACAGGAACAGAAAATCAAGAGCGATACTGTCTACCGAATCGTGGAGCAGATGAACCGCGAGCTCATCAGCAACTACACCAAAGAATACCGCCGGATTTTCGATATTCTGCTGGACAAGAACAATTATCCCGTCGTTATCCATTGCTCGTCGGGCAAAGGGCGCACAGGCATCGTATCGGCACTTGTGCTTGCCTCCCTTGGAGTGGACGAAGACATCATCATGGAAGACTACCGCCTCAGCAACGACTACTTCAACATCCCGGCGGCCTCCCGATACGCCTACCAGCTTCCGGCACGCTCGCAAGAGGCCATCACCACCCTCTTCTCGGCACGCGAGGATTTCCTGAATGCCGCCATCGAAGAAATGGAACGAAGGTATGGAGATACCGACACCTACCTGCAAAGAGGCATCGGTCTGACAAAAGAAGAAAGAAAGAGACTGCAAGACATTCTTTTAACGGATAATTGACAATGGATAATGGATAATGAGTAGCCAATAAAAAACGATTTTATCATGTAATTGCATAATTATCAACCATCAATTATCAATTATCCATTGAAAAGCACTATCTTTGCGCCCGAAATATAAAGATAAAGATATACAGAAGATTTAATGAAGACATTTGAAGAGCTCGGTGTGTCGCCGGAGATACGCCGCGCCATCGAAGAAATGGGTTACGAGCAGCCCATGCCGGTACAAGAGGAAGTAATTCCCTACCTTTTAGGAGAAAACAATGATGTAGTAGCACTGGCACAAACAGGAACAGGAAAGACCGCAGCGTTCGGCCTGCCGCTCATACAGAAGATTAACGTCAACAACCGAATTCCCCAATCACTTATTCTCTGCCCCACCCGCGAACTTTGTTTGCAGATAGCAGGCGACTTGAACGATTATTCTAAATATACCGATGGCTTGCGAGTGTTGCCCGTATATGGAGGCTCGTCCATCGAAAGCCAGATACGCGCCCTGAAACGGGGTGTACACATCATCGTAGCCACACCGGGACGACTGCTGGACCTGATGGAACGCAAAACCGTGTCCCTCGCCACCATACAGAACGTGGTTATGGACGAAGCGGACGAAATGCTGAACATGGGATTCACAGACAGCATCAACGCCATTCTCGCCGATGTGCCGCAGGAGCGCAACACCTTGCTGTTCTCCGCTACCATGAGCCCGGAAATCGCACGCATCTCCAAGAAGTACCTGCGCGATGCCAAGGAAATCACCATCGGACGCAAAAATGAAAGCACCAGCAACGTGAAACACGTAGCCTTCTGTGTACATGCCAAAGACAAGTATGCTGCCCTGAAACGTATTGTGGACTACTATCCGCAGATATACGGCATCATCTTCTGCCGTACCCGCAAAGAAACGCAGGAAATAGCTGACAAGTTGATGCAGGAAGGCTATAATGCCGACTCGCTGCACGGCGAACTGAGTCAGGCGCAGCGTGACGCCGTGATGCAGAAGTTCCGCATCCGCAACCTACAACTGCTGGTTGCCACGGACGTTGCCGCACGCGGCCTCGATGTGGACGACCTGACACACGTCATCAACTACGGATTGCCCGATGACACCGAGAGTTATACCCACCGCAGCGGCCGTACGGGACGTGCCGGCAAAACCGGGACTTCCATCGCCATCATCAACCTGCGAGAGAAAGGCAAAATGCGCGAGATTGAGCGCATCATCGGCAAGAAATTCATTGCAGGCGAAATGCCCACCGGCAAACAGATATGCGAAAAGCAACTGCTCAAAGTGATAGACGATCTTGAAAAGGTGAAAGTGAACGAGGAGGAAATCGCCGACTTTATGACCGACATCTACCGCAAGCTGGACTGGCTGAGCAAAGAGGACCTGATTAAACGCATGGTTTCGCATGAATTCAACCGTTTCCTGGATTACTATCGCGGCCGTGACGAGATAGAGACAGCAACCGGTAGTGAGCGTGGTGCAAGAAGTGGCGAGAGGGGCGACCGCAACGACCGTAGAAGCAGCCGCAAAGCAGAACCCGGCTTTACCCGCTTGTTCATCAACCTGGGTAAAATGGACAACTTCTTCCCCAACGAATTAATCAGCCTGCTGAACAACAATACACGTGGACGTGTAGAGCTGGGACGAATTGACCTGATGCAGAAGTTCTCCTTCTTCGAAGTGGAGGAAAAGGAAGCCACCAATGTAGTGAAGGCCCTGAACCGCGCCAGCTGGAACGGCCGTAAAGTATCCGTAGAGGTTGCCGGAGACGAGGGTAAGGAGGCTCCGAGGGGCAAACGTCCGGGTACAGCCGGAAGCTATGGGAAAAAAGAGTTTGACAGCAAGAAGCGCAGCTACAAGGAAGACGGCAAACGGAACGATGCCACCGGCAAACGCAGCGAAAAGGCCGAAAGTCCTGCAAACGACAAGAAGAAAGGCAAGCCCAGCCGCGAAGAGCGGGGTTACACCAAAGCCCGTGGCAAAAAGGATGACTGGAAACAGTTCTTCCAGGGCAACAATGACTTTAAGGATGCAGAGCCCGACTTCAGTGAAGAAGGGTGGGCAAGACGGACACCGAAGAAGAAAAAGTGATATAAACTATAGAAAGATAATAGGGTGATAAAACCGGCAGCATCCGCTACCGTTTTATCACCCTATCCTTTTTCACAACTCTTTATCCTTTATTTCGTACAGCTTTTCGTACTGAATGCAACGAGCATCCAAACCATTTTCTCCTGCTCTTTCAAGTAGCCGGTCATCAAATCTGCCGTCACGTCATCGCCGGCTTCATTTGCCAGTTCAATTACCTTTCTCTCTTCACCAATCAGGTAGCCGTAAGTCTCGAGGATATGGTCCACAGCCTCACTGCCGCAAGAGATGTCGGACACTTCCTTCACGTTGGCAACCTTCAGGTATTCACTGAACTTATTCTCGGGCACGCCACCCAGCATCAAGATGCGCTCTGCAATCTCGTCAATCTTCTCGGCGGTATCGTCATACATACTCTCGAACTTCTCGTGCAGCACAAAGAAGCCGTGTCCCTTGATGTTCCAGTGCATACCGCGCAAATTGGTGTAATGTACCTGGAAGTCGGCCAATAATTGGTGCAATGCTGATGCTACGCCAGCCACTTTCTTTTCATTCAAATGCAAGTAATCTAAAGTTTTCATAATTCTATTGTTTTAAATATTTATACTATTTTTCTTTTGGGTATTGCAAAGATAAGGGGTAAATCAAGGCTTGTCAAACAGATAATTTCTATCTTTGCATAGACGAAGTCTATACATAACCTTCAAATGCCTTGTTCATCATGACTTTACAACAATTGGAATACATCCTTGCCGTCAACCAGTTCCGCCACTTTGCCAAAGCAGCCGAATATTGCCGCGTGACACAGCCCACCCTCAGTG